>JBQTJD010000191.1:0-2701 GCA_052387475.1 Anaerolineales bacterium
ACAAACACAATCGGGCTGCGCCCGCCGAAGCCGTAGTACAGAAAGTGCTCAAGCACGCGTGTGCGGTCGGCGCTGGTCTGCACCGGCAGCACGAACTGCGACATCGTGATCAGCCCGCCGAGGTACAGCGCGACAAAGCCGGCGATGTCAAACACGTAGCTGAAGATATTGGCGGGCGGGTTCGACCAGTAAACGACCACCGTAACGATGGCGACGCCGGCCAGCCCGGCCCAAACCCAGAAGGCACGTTTCCTTAACAGCTCCATCGAACGGGATTGTATATCAAAGCCTGCACAGAACTAGCGGGGTGGTTTGGCCTGAGAGCGGTCTCCGGGGTAAGCGGCTGACAGAGGGAAATGCGCTGAAGCGCATGGAACCCGTTTCAACGGGTTTCCTGGTTTAGCCGGTGATTTCAATCATCGGCGGAAGCGACGGAGCAGCTACTATTCGCGGTGATTTTGGTGCTCCCCAACCGCGTCATCGCGGTTGGGTGCCCGCGGGGACGCGAGCAACGAACCTTATCCCGAACTGACGTTGGCTAATGTCGCCCGTTCGCCGGCGAACTCGTTCGCACGCTCAGGGCAAGCCTTCAGCGTATTTGGGTGCCCGCGCTTTATCAATTCACACGTTTGGCAACCGCCATCACATGCCCGATGACCCGCTCGACTTGACCGTATTCGATGGGAGGATAGTCGGTCGAACTATCTGACCAGAGCAGCTCGTCGTAATAACGCTTGATGGTGCAGGGGTCGTCGAGCGGCGTGTCACCGCGCAACCGCACGGCGACGATTTGATTGGTCGTCGGCTCATCCATCTCGCGAATGAGCACGTAATCGCCAGCCTCGATGGGATTGGGTTGAGCGCGATCCATGCTGTCCCCATTAACTCTCACAAAGTGGTCGGTTTCATTCAGGTCAATACGTTTGAGCGAAGACAGACGCTTACCACTGCTCAGATCGAATAGCCGATAACGCGCATTCTTGATCCAAATGTATTCGCATTCGATGTAATCCGGCTGGGAGTTTGGCGTCTCCTTTACTGTGCGGCCTCGCGGATGCGCCGCAATGGAAGCATAAGCGCGCGTGACGGCCAGACGCAACCAGGTGTCAGCCAGTGTTTCGGTGGGTTGACCATTGAGCAACGAGGCGTCCGGGCGGGTTTTTGATAACTCATCCATTTGTTCTAGCTCGCCACTCATAAGCATGCTTTCGAAGTCCCTCGCAGTCACGAAGTCTTCTGTGCCAGCCGGAATACCCTCCAACGCTTGAAAGCCTGCCCCATCCAGGCGTTCAAGCGTTACACCCGGCACCGAGCCTTCGCGAACGATACGGGTTAGCCGTATCGGGGTGGAGGCCCAGCGATAACACGCGCCGGCGGTGGCGTAGCGAAAGGCCGAGGCTGCGCCCGAAGCGGGTTTCGGTGGTGGCTGTGACTCGGGGGAGCGGAAGGCATTAGGCGTTTTCGCAATGCCCTCGTTTTCGATGGCCTGTTGCAAATCCTGCGCCATCCATTGGGTGCGTTGTGTATACCAATCACGTTCGGGTTTTGGGCGCTTATTCTCCGCGGTGTAGTGCGCGAAGATCTCCCAGCTACGGCGCCAGTTCACGATGCCATCGTTCAGCATTTGGCGTGGCGTTTCAAGTTGAATGTATCCGGCGAGCCAGCGCGCAACGGCCTCTGCATGCCAATCGCTACCCAGGAAAGTTTTGATAGCTTTCAGGAAATTTTCCAAGGCTTGAGCGTTCTCACCCATAACGCGATAGGCCAGCCCAAACTCCAGCCGGACTTCGCCGAGTACACAGGGGTCCGCTACGCGCGTAGTGGAGTTCGTTTGCAGGGAAACACAAATGGACTCAATCTGACTCATGCGCGCACGCGCTTCTCCCCACGCGCCCGCCGCCATATCCTGTCGCATCTGACCGACCAATTGCTCAAGCGTAGTCTGCACACACAGATCGGGTTCCAGCAGATCGCGCAGCCGTGAGCGTCGCGCGGTGGAGCCTAGCGGGTGGGTGAGGGGGAAATTGTGGATCAACGCTTGAGGGTAAGTCTCAAGTTTTTGGGAGGGCGACAAGCCTCGGCATATGTCAGCTTTAGCCTGAACGGCTTGCTGGGACAGGCTATTGGGTTCGAGCACCGCCGGGATTTGGGTCGCCGCTTCCCAGTAGGTGTCAATGTTCAGCCACTTGTAGGCCAGGGCAATGCTCACAATTGGGGTCCAGTGCTGATCGATCATGGGATTACCCTCCAGGAGTTACACAGGAATCACGATTCGGATGCGGCTGTTTCAGCCGGAGGTAATTTTGGCGCTTTGGACGGCGCAGGTTGATCAATGGGCAGCGCCGCTGGATCGGCCTGCGTACTGTTGCGGCCACTCAGCCCCTCGCGGGCTGTCATCGACTCCAGCACATGCCCAATTTGCAGAAGCGCCAATTCAATCGCCTGTTCGTTTATTCTGCCTTCGGGCAGGCCCGTTTGCAATCCGCCCAATATGGCTTGCAACATCGCCGCCTGGCCTTCGGCGCGACCCAGTTCTTCGTAGGCCACACGTAGCGCCTCGCCATGCGCCCAGGTCACGCTGTCGTGGCTTTGCCAAAAGGATTGCCACGTCTCAAGCCGTTGCCGGTCCACATTCTGCTCGGCGTCTAAATGGCCAATATTGACCCACACCAATTCCGCGCCGAGGTTCGCCAGCTGATCG
>JBQTJD010000192.1:0-8857 GCA_052387475.1 Anaerolineales bacterium
CAATTGATGAACTGCTTCGGCAACTCCTTGATCTGAAAATCGCGGGCGGTCCCATTCTGGCGCAACTGGGCGACGCCGTCCGAAACCTGCACGTGCTGGGTTGCGGTGGGGGTGTCAGTCGTAGTCATCGCTTCTCCTCAAGTGTTGAATGTGGATACTGAAGGAACTTAAGGAACTTGAGTTCCTTCAGTTCCCTGTTTCAAGAAGCTCGGTACCATCGCCACCCGGCTGCCGATACCTTCGCGAATTTTGATCATCAACTCCGGCGTCACCTCGGCCAGCCCCTCGGCCTGCGCGGCCTCCTCGAGCTGGCGCGCGACCATGCCGCGCACAAAGGCCGGGACGCGGCCCAGGCGACCCATTGCCTCCGCTGCCCAGGGCATTCGAAATTCGATCTCCACGCCGTAAGACTCGCTCTGCGCCGGGACGATCTGAACCAGGCCGTGCTGGCCCGGCTGATAGACGCACCACGGGTCTTCGGCCATGTAATCGCCGGTCGCTCCATAGGCCCGCGCCCGACAACCGCCGCACATGGTGTTGAACTCGCACGCGCCGCAGCGCGCGCCCAGCGACTTGCGCTGGCGGATGCTGGTGAACAGCTCGGAATGATTCCAGATTTCGGCGAAGGACTGGTCGCGCAGGTTGCCGCCGTACTTGGGCAGATAGGGGCACGGGGTTACGTCGCCATCGGGCGTGATGCCGACGTACTGCGTGCCTGCCGGACAGCCGCCCGCGCCGACGAAACCTTTGAGGAACGGCGAGGCCGAGTCATGCTCCCACAGCACGCGCTGATAGTGCGGCGCGCACTTGGCATTCACCAGCATGCGGCCCATGAACCTGGGCTGCATCGCCAGCAGCCTGTGCATCAACGCCTCGTATTCTTCGGGCGTGATGTTGGTCATGAATGCGCCGCGCCCGGTGGGGACCAGAAAATAAAGATTGAAGACTTTCGCGCCGCGTTCGGCGGCGAATTCCGCGACCGATTCGATCTCATCGTAATTCTGCTGCGTGACGGTTGTCTGCACGATGAACGGCAGGCCGGCCTCGGTGAGCGTCTGCATCCCGCGCACGCTGTTGGCCCAGGCGCCCCGGTAACCTCGGAAGGAGTCGTGCCGGGCCTCGTCCAGCGAATCGATGCTCACCGCCACGCCCCGGATGCCGTTGGCCTTCATCAGCGCCGCGCGCTCAGGCGAGATGATCGTCCCGTTTGTCCCCATCACCACCATGAAGCCCGCTTCGGTGGCGTAGCGGCTGATCTCAAATACGTCTTTGCGCAGCAGCGGTTCGCCGCCAGTCAAGATAAGCAGCGCGCCGGGGTTCACCTCGCGCAGTTGATCCACGACACGGAAGCATTCAGCGGTAGAAAGCTCGCGCGCCCGGTCGGCGAACGGCGAGGCGTGGATGTAGCAATGCTGGCAGTGCTCGTTGCACAGCCGGGTGATGTTCCAGGAGATGACGTAGGATTTGAAGTTCACAGTCTCACTTCAACCACGGGAACTGAAGGCACTGAGGGAACTCAAAGGATGCTGCGCGAAGTTCCTTCAGTTCCTGAGTTCCGAGAGTTCCTTTCTCGAGTTGCGCCACGCCGTAAAACCTGCCCACGCAGAGCGTCCAAGCATGAAAACTATCGAGACCATTAGGCCGGCATTCACAAAGGCGACCGGCTTCGGCTCGATGCCGGTCACGCTGAAGGGCAACACCTCCATGTGCCAGCCCAACCCATCATTGAAATAGGTCGCCGCACGCCACGAGTTCGAGAACAACAGCAGGCCGGAGATCACCCACCAGCCGCGGTAGATCAGCACGGCGAAAATGACGATGAACACCGAGCCGACGGCCAATTCCCAAATGGCATTTTCCTGCGAAGCGGGAACCAGCCCCGCCGCGAACGTGATCAGAATGACCAGCAGGCCCAACGCGACATAGGCCAGCGCTGCCGATCGATGTGCGTTCCGCCAAAGTTCCCGAAGTTCCCTCAAGTTTCACATTCCCATCAGTCCCAGCGCGTCGCGCGCCTCGTTCATCACGGCCGGCGTAATCTCGGCGTGACCTTGCTGCCGGGCGTAATCGGTATACAAACGGCGGATCATCCCCTGCACGAACGTCGGCGCGACCGACAGTCGCTTGAGCGCGGGCTCAGTCCACACAGGCTCCGGCCCGTCAGCCGCGGGGAGTGGCGCAGCGGAGCCTGCCAGTGCATTGCGGATCATGGACATCGGCTCGGGCGCGGCCGCCAGGGTATCATGCCCAATCGTCACACCCAGCGAACGCACCATCTGCGTCTCGCCGGGGTTGGTCACCATCGCGATCTCACGCTCACACGTCGGGCAGCGAAACCTGACCGCCATCGAGCCGCCGCCCTCTGAGGCGACGTTCTCGACGAATTCCATCACGCTGTTGTCGGATTGGCAGACGAATTTCATAGGCCCTCACCCTCCGGCATAAGCGCAGCGACTCTCTCCCGATGGGAGAGGGAGAGCGATAAAAGGGTCGCGGCAATGGCTAAGATTGCTTTCCCTGCTGCGCTGTCCGTGTGTTCAAGCACAAAGGGCCGGCCCGAGTCGGTCTCGCGCGCGAGACCCGGATAGAACGGCACACTGCCGAGGTGCGGCACGCTGAGGGCATTGGCAAACGCCACACCGCGCCCATCCGGGAATAATTCGCCGACGACCTCCCCAGCCCCGCTCGCGTATCCGGCCATGTTCTCGACGAGGCCGATCAGATGCGCTCCGGCCTCGCGCGCCGCGGCAATGGCCCGCCGCACGACGAGATGCGAAACTTGAGAAGGGATGGTCACGACGATCGCGCCCCCAGTGATGGTGTCTTTCAACTGCGGCGCGAGCAGGGCCACGGTGTCGAAGCGATCTGCACCGGGCGGCAGGTCGAGCAGCAAATAATCAAGTTCGCCCCAGTCCGTATCCGACAGGAATTCGCGCAACGCGTTCGCCTCCATCGAGCCGCGCCAGACGAACACGTCCGCCGCCAGGCCGCCTGGATGCCGCCAGCGCACCGGTGTGTCGTCATCCGTCAGAATGAGATCCATCGACATGACGCGAATGTCGCACACGCCGATCGCCGGGCGGACGCCGGTTGGCGTGATCTCCAACTTTTGTCCGCGCGCGCCGAGCATGGCCGCCGCCGATGCGCCGTGAATGTCGGCGTCGAGCACGCCGACCGCCCGGCCTTGCATCGCCAACGCCGCCGCGAGATTGGCAGTGAGCGCAGACTTGCCGACGCCGCCCTTGCCGCTCATCCCGGCGATGATGCGTTTGACCCGAGCCAGACGCGCGGCGACACGCTCGCGCTGAGCAAGGACCTGGCCGAGGACGTTGGACTTATCGTGAGTTTCAGTCTGCATCCCAAATCTGATTCCAGGCCTGCATCCAGTCGTCAGCCCGGCTGACGACCTTGAGTGGCTCGACGATCTCAACACCGTGACGATACCGGAACTTGTCGGCAGTGTCGGCTGTCGAGAGATCAATAGTAATGGTCGTCGGCTGCGCCGGGATGTAGGGCCTGACCGCTTTTAGATTTTGCAGTGCACGCTGTGCGCCGTCTTCGATCATTTGTCGAGCGCGGACAGGTGGGACCTGGCGCGCGGAGTAGCGTGATAGACCGCGCTTCACCGCCACCGTCGTCAATTCTTCGCCGAGCAAGCCCTTCGCTTCGCGGCACGTCGCTTCATCGCCCGTGACGAGCAGGACAGGGCAGCCATAATACCCGCAGACCGCTGCGTTGATTCCGGTCTCGCCGACCAAATCGTCGTTGAACCACAGGTTGCGCCAGGTCGTCGTCGAAATCGTGTGGCACAGCACGCCGTCGGGCGTGTTGGCGCGCGCATGCATGCCGACGAACAGCGCGGCATCGCAGCCTTTTTCGAGTAACTCGGTGTAGCGCGACCAGGGGTGATGCGCCACCCATTCGCAATCCGGGTCGAGCAGTTCCGGGATGAACGAGTTGAACGTCCAGCCGCCGCCCGCGCCGTGACAGTCCACGGCGACGATTTCAGTCGCGCCGGCCGCCTTTGCGCCGCGCACGGCGGCATTGATTTCTTCGGTATATAACCGGCGGCCCTCCTCGTATTGCGGCTTGCCGCCGCTGACCTGCTCCCAGACGACGATGCCGCTGACGCCTTCCATATCGGACATGATGAGGACGCGCATAAGATTGACTCCGTCTTACGCGGCCATACCCTCATCCATCCACTGCTTGAATTTGGCGATTTGATCTGCCGACCAGGCGCCATCGCACGGCATTGAACCGTCAGCCAGACGCTCGTAGATGTCCTGCGCGTGGGCGCGAACATCGTCGTGCTTCGACAGGTCGAAGCTGGCTACGTCCTTCATCTCGTCAACGTCTTTGTCCCGGAATAGCAGCCGGATATCCTGAGCAAAACTGAGTGACATGACTGGCTTCTCCTCTAATCCGCGCACAGGTGCGAATAGGATCGCGTTTCCCTCATTTCCCCTCTTTCCCTCCATTCCCCGCCATGCCCTTGAAATACCCGAACGCGCCTTCGCCCTCGGCCTCCCACAGCTCACGCACCTTCTTCAACATCTCGTCGGCCACGTCGAAGTTGATAGCCGAGTGGCCGTTTTGCTGGGCCAGGCTCTCCACCATCTCGCGCACCATGGCCCGCTCGAATTTGGGCACGCGCTCCAGCCGGGTCAGCGCGTCGTCCGTCCACGGCATGGATTTCTTCACGCCCTCGTCGCCGGCATAGCCCAATCGCTGCGCCACTTCAATCGTCACCTCCAGTGTGACTTCCGGCAACTGCTTCTCGCGCGCGTAACGCTCCATTGCCAGCATCGCGATCGGGCGGACGAAGGCCGGCACGCGGTTGTTCACGCGGTCGAGAGCGTCAGCCGTCCACGGGAAGACGCGCTCGTGCGGGATGTACTCCTCGATGGGCGAACGCGCCGACTTGCGGGCCTCCGCGATCTTGCGGTCTTCGGCCTCCAGCCCCATCAGGTGCTTGGCCGAGGGCGGCAGGATGCCCATCAGCGCGCCGTGCAGTAGGTCGAGCGTGATGCGGGTGTGGCCCTCTTTGCGGGCGTATTCCTCGACCGAGGCCTTGGCCATCGCCTGCGCGAACGGCGGCGCGCGCAGGATGAGCTTGAGCGAGTCGTCGTCCCAGTCGAGCGGCTCTTCCTCGTACTCTTCGAGCGTGGGGATGTCGAACGGGCGGGCGTCTGCCGCGCCGACGACGAGCAGGTTGTGCTCGGCCTGTCGCAGCAGGTTCTCGGTGTTCGAGCCCATGTCCGCGCCCTCGACGTGGTGCGCGCCCCAGCGCCCGATCACGACCAAGGCAGGATTCTCCTTCTCGCACCATTCAATGATCTTATTGAACGGCTTGCCGACGAGCACTTCGGTGGTGATGGGCACGCCTTCTTCTTTCGCCACTTTCTCGGCGCGCAGCAGGTTGGCCTCGCACACTTTCTTCAGCCCACGGTCAATGATGTTGTTGTGCAACTCCTCCTGCTCCTCGAATTTGAACACCTTGCCGGCCTGATACGACAGCACGTAGCGGATGTTGTTGAACGCGGCGTAGTGGTAGAACGGGTCGAACGCGCCGACCACGTGCACGGTCGCGCCGAAGGTCTGCGCCAGCCGCAGGGCCTTGCGCAGCGCGACGAAACAGTAGGCTGAGGAATCCGCACACACGAGAATTTTCCCGCCGCGCAAGGAGCGCTCTTTCTGCTTCATCACCAGCATGTCGGTGGTGATCAGCCGGGCGACGCGGCTGGTGACCGAGCCTAGTTGTGAGCGCTTCACCTGCCCGATGCCGTGCCCGCCCATCACCACGAGATCATAGTCGCCGGAGTTGATGTCCTTGGCCAACTGCTCAAAGTGAATGCCCTCCATCAACTTGCGCTCGATCTTCAGGTTGTTTTCCTCGCCGCGCTTGTTGAGCACGTCGAGAAACGAGTCCGAGATCAGGATCAATCCCTGCTCGATCAGCTTGTCGTGGATCTTGCGCTGGCGGGCGATCTCCTCGTCGGTCTGGAAGCGAGCCGGCAGACCAACTTCCAATTGGCGGAAGCGGTCGTCGTGCAGGCGCGCGGCGTAGACGTGGTTGCCGACGAGCGCCGATTCCCACTCGCGGGCAAACTCAATCGCCCAGTTGATGCCTTCGTGGCACAGTTCCGAGTTATCGGTGGGGATGAGCAGCCTGCGATAGAGCGGGCCGGCCTGCCAGGCGCGTTGCGGTTGACCTTCCACAGCTTCGGCGGGGACAACGACTTGTTCGGTCATGAAAGACTCCTTTGGCCTCATCCGTGGGGATGAGGTTCAAAACGGCTTAAACACCATCAAATACACATTGACGAGCGGCAACAGCGCAGCGATGACGCCAAAAATTGTCCAGCGCAGCGTCAGCGCTTTGAAAACCGGATCAAGCTGCCCGTTGCGGACGGCTTCATCCGCAGCGCGGATCAAGCGCCGCTGAACGGGGAGCAGCTCTAACAGCCAGATCAGCAACGCGACGATCAGCAAGATGAGCGCCGTGAAGAGCCAGCCAGTCTGAAAGAGATTCCGCCCGCTCAGGTCGGTCATCCACAACCCGCTGACGACGATCAGCGCCGCGCCCGGAAGCGTAAACACATAATCGGCGAACATCACCCCTCGCTGGGCAAAGGCAATCACATGCAGGTCGCCGGAGGCGTCGGCGCGCATTTTCCACAGGGCCGCCGTGAGGATGTTGCCCATGAACATGATCACACCCAGGATGTGCAGAAGCCTAAGAAACAGAAACATGGAAACTCAAACGCTCACCTTACGCAGCTTGGGCGACCTCAGGTGACTGTCACTGGGCAGCCTGCGCTCGGAAGTTCCAATTGCTTTATTGCCCAGTGACAGTCACCTTTTCGTAAGATCAATGCCCATCGCCTTCTGACTGTGGAAATGCATCAATCGGATAGAAGTCATAGCGCACCTCGAGTTCGTTCTGGCCTGCGGGTAGCGGCTGGCGCAGAATCACGACTGCCGCCAGCGTCTGCTCTTCGCCTGGGGCCAGCGTGAGTTGGAACATACAAAAGCATTGATAAAAGTACAAGTGATCGGCCAGCGAGTCAGGGAAGGTGCCCTCGTCGGCCTTCCCGGTCAGAGTGTGATCGGAAAGATTCTTGACCCGATATTGAACGCGCACCGTGTCGCCCGGCACTAGTCGCGCTGAGGTTTGCAATGGCTCGAAGCTCCACGGCAGACCGGCCTGAACGCTTGCGGTGAACCTAATCAGCGCGGCCTCACTCAGCCGCAGATGCACCCCCCATCGGCCCGAGGCGCGGCGCAATTCAAAAGTCTGTTCACCTTCGATGAACGGCAATTCGCCGGAGCGGAGTAGCTCATCTACCTTCGCGCGCAGCGCAGCCACCTCCGCACCGTCCTGGTCCGCAGCGGTGAGCACCTCGGCGATGGCCGGCGCGTTGCCATTGGGGGCGCGCACCTGCACGGTCACGGTGGCCACCTCGCCGTTCTCGATTATCTGCGGATTCTGAAATTCAATGAGCGCCGCCAAGTGCCGGGCGACCTCCAGTTGCGCGCCAGTAAAAGACTCGTATTGGGCGACGTAGGCGTCCTTCGCAAATGCAGCCCGGTCATCGGCCGAGAGGAAGTCGTAGGCGGAGGCATAATCGCGCGCATAGATCGCACGCGCGTGGCTTTCCACAGCCTGCTGCGGCGAGGCGCTGGCGCAGGCGACCAGAAGGATGAGGCTTAGGCCGATGATCAGATACCGTTTCATTCGCATACGTGCTCGCTGCCGATTGAAATCGGCGGCTAATGGCGAACTATGTTCGCAGGCAAACCCGCTGAAGCGGGTTGCGCCGCGCACTGCGGAGTTGCAGCCGCGAAATTCATTTCGCGGTGTGCGGTTACCATGTATTCAACGCCAAGCAGGCCTCCCGAATCACGCTCACCGGAGAGCCGCCACACCTCAGCGCTGCACGCACGTCGCGGCGCAGGGTCTCCAGTTGCGGGCGGACGAATTCACCCTGCGCCTCGTTGATGTAGCGCCTGATCAACCGGCCCTGCGCGTCAAACACAAACGTGGCCGGGATGCGCGTGATCTCTCCGAATGCGACGGAGAGCGTGGGCGTGTTGTCCAATACCGGTATCGTGACGTGATTGGTCTCGAGGAAATTGGGGAGGCTCGGCGCGCCTGTGTGAAACTCCAGGGTGCCATCCGGATGAAGGTGCGGCACGCCCGGCGGCGAGGCGTAAGCCTCGAACGAGTTGACGCCGAGAATGGTCACGCCCTCATCCGCGAACTCTTCCTGCAACCGGGTCAGATCGGTGACTTGCTCCACACACGGCGGGCACCACGTAGCGAAGAAGGTGACGACCACCACCCGATTCTCGAGTGAGGCCGGAAGCGCGCGCTGGTTGATTACGGGTTGAGCTTTGAGCGTGGCATACGAAAGTCGCACCTCGGTGACCGGATCAGGCGGCGTAGTCACGTAGAACAGCAGCGCCACCGCCGCCGCGCCCGTCGAGAGATACAGCCAGCCTTTGGGCCAGAGAAATTTCCATACGCGCTGTTTCAATTCCGCGTAGACCGCCGGGTTGAGCGCGCGCATGGCGCCAACCATGATGACGCTGACAAGCACAAATGGCAGGCTCACCAGCCCGATGACGGACCAGCTATAGCCGGCCGCCAGCTCAGGGTTTGACTCGAGGCTCTCTTTGCACACCGGGCAGGCGTGGGCCGTGCCGGGTAAGGCCAGAAGCGCCAGAAACACAAGCAGCGCAAGAACTATCTTTACCATTGCCGTTTCGACGTTGAGCTTTTTATCTAAGGAGCCGTAAAGGAACAAATTCGCAGTGCGCTTACCAGAGTCGAGGGGGTTTGAGGGGGTGT
>JBQTJD010000193.1:0-2421 GCA_052387475.1 Anaerolineales bacterium
CTGCTCGATACCTTTCGCTTTGGAAGCGCAACTGCGTATTTGCGCCTCACGCCCTACTGGCAGCCGCTGGAAAAAGTGACGGCGGATGAGTGGTCGCGCCGCTGGTACGGCGAGCGGGTGTATCGCGCGCTGTGGCGTCCGCTGCTCGTCGGCAAGTTTGGAGAGGCCAATCTGCCTGTAGTGAACATGGCCTGGCTGTGGGCGCGGTTGCACGCGCGCACCACGCGGCTGGGCACCTTCGCCGGCGGGTTTCAGGCCTTCATGGATAAGTTGGCCGATGTGGTGCGGAAACAAGGGGCGGAGGTTCGATTAGGGTGCGCGGTGACAGAAATCAAACAAGTGGCAAGTGGCAAGTGGCAGGTGACGAGTACGGGGTCACGCGATGAGTGCGACGCCGTGATCTCCACCTCCTCACCGGCGCTGATGGCGAAGCTCGCGCCGGAACTGCCCGACTCGTACTCGGCGCAACTGCGCGCGCTCAAGAGCATGGGCGCGGTAGTGATGGTGCTGTCGCTAAAACACAAGCTGACGAATTACTACTGGCACAATCTTCCAAAAGAAGCGGGCTTCCCGTTCCTCGCGCTCGTCGAACACACGAACTACATGGATCGTCAACATTACGGCGGCGATCACCTCATCTATTGCGGCGACTATCTCGAGCTTGAGCACGAATACTTCTCTTTAAGCAAAGAAGCATTGCTCGAACGTTACCTGCCGGGTATTCAACGTTTCAATCCGGCCTTTACACGTGAGTGGATCAAAGAGACATGGCTGTGGAAGACGGCCTACGCCCAGCCCGTGCCGCCGGTCAATCACTCGCGCAACATCCCACCGTTGCGCACGCCGCTCAAGGGCCTGTACTTCGCTTCGATGAGTCAAGTCTATCCGTGGGATCGAGGCACCAACTTCGCCGTCGAAATCGGGCGCAAGGTGGCAGGGATGGTGATGGGAGATTTCGCGCGGACAAATTCGTAGGGGCGAGGCATCTAGGCGACGGCGCCTCTACTGATGATCATCCGGCTGGGTGAAAGTTTCGGGCGCGTCGAACTTCTGTCCGCGCCAATCGGCGGCGTAGAAGCGCAAATAGTCGCGCACGTGCTGTGACCAATACTTCTCGCTGTGGCCGCCCGGCTGCACGATAAAGGTCTGCTTCCAATTGAAGTACGTGAAGACCTGATCGAGCCACGCGGCGCTTTGCCCGTCGCGATCCCCCTCGCCCACATCGATGTAAATCGCAGGCGCCGGCCCGCCGGCTTTAAAAATCGCCCGTCCCCAATTCAACAACTTGCCTTCATCCCCATAGAACACCGCCGGGCTGTGCAGGCCAAGCCGCCCGAACATTTCGGGGAATTGCAGACCGATGTGTACCGCCCAACCGCCGCCGCGCGAGAGTCCGCCCAGCGCGCGCGCCGCGCGTTCCGATACCGTGCGGAACGTGGTATCCACGTATGGCACAACCGTCAGCGCCAGCGCCTCATCCCAACGGTCACTACTCGGTGCACGCGGCATGACGATGATGAGCGGCGCGATCGTGTCCGTCGCGATCAACTCATCTGCCGCCGTGGCCACGCCCAGCCGTTCCCATTGATCTTCGGTGAAGCCTTTGCCATGCAACAAATACAGCACGGGATAGCGCGCCTTTGATTGCGCGTAGCATGGCGGCAGATAGATGCGGGTGGTGATGGGGCCGGTGAGGGGCGAGGGAATCGATGTGCTGGTGATCGTGCCGGTCACGTCGGTACACGGCGGCACAGCCGTTGGTGCGGGCGTCGGCGAAGGAACGGTTGTTGCCGTCGGTGGAAAAGTGGGGATGATGATGGGCGTTGCCGTCGAGGGCGGCGGCGTGACGCTGGTCAATGGCTCAGCCTGTACGCTGACTTCGCGGGGCGCGGCGGGCTGCGCGCTGCACGCGCCGAGTGAAAGCGAGAGCCAAAGGAGTAGAAAGTTCCGCATCAACAACAAACCCGTCGAACGGAGTATCAGCCCCGCCCGACGGGAGCGCCTGTTACTTCAAGTTTAGGCAGGCCTGCGACTTTGGTCAACCTCACGCCTCGCCCGGGTGCATTTCTGAATAGTGGTCAATTTGCTCCCAGCCCGCATAAGCGCAGCGACGCTCGCGGGCGTTTCTACGAGGCGTGCCGACCGCGAGGACGCGGTCGGAGAGCGGCTTATCCAAAAATTTGAAATGCACCCAGTCGTTCGCATGTCATTGAAACCGGAGTAGAATGTTTACACGGGAGATTACTGCCATGCCCACTACCATCCGCACTACGCTCGACAGAGAATTCGCCGTCATCCGCGATGATTTGCTCCGTATGGGCTACCTCGTTGATGATGGAATTGAACGGGCGATGCAAGCGCTCATCACGCAAGACTCCGACCTCGCGCAACAGGTCATCAACGACGACGCCGTTGTCAATG
>JBQTJD010000194.1:0-3786 GCA_052387475.1 Anaerolineales bacterium
GCAAGTGATCCTCAACCTCGTGACCAATGCGCTGAAGTACACGCCGGAGGGTGGACGGGTGACGCTTGGTCTGGCGCGCGTCAACCGCTGGGCGCGGCTCACCGTGTCGGATACCGGCGTCGGCATCCCGCCCGATGAGCTGCCAAGGGTCTTTGATCGGTTTTATCGTGTGGATAAAGCCCGCTCACGAGCGATGGGCGGCGCCGGCCTCGGCCTGTCCATCGCGCAGCGCATCGTGCAGATGCACGGCGGCCGCATCGAGGCCGCCTCCGAGGGGATTGATAAAGGGACGACGTTCTCCGTCTGGCTGCCGATGGTGGATGATAGGCCCGCCGACGCAGAGGCGACACAGCCCCTCAAGCCGCGCGGCGTGCAGCAATTGCTCCGGCGTGGGTAATCCCTCACCCCCAACCCCTCTCCCGGTGGGAGAGGGGAGCAGTCTTGGTCATTGCCGAGGTTTCTCCCTCTCCCTTTGGGAGAGGGCCGGGGTGAGGGATTACCACTCCACCAGTTTCCAAATCTCCGGTTGAGTGTTCGATCCCCCGCCAATCTCGGCAAACAACTTCACGGCAGTCGTCAAGTGCTGCATCGCCGCAGCCTCCTCCCCGCGCGCGTGATGCAGGTCGGCCAGGTTGTTGTGCAGCGCGGCCTCGCGGTGCCGGTCACCGAGCGAGGCGCAGAGCGTGAGGGCGGCTTCGGTTAGTTGTTGGGCGCGCGGCAGGTCGCCGGCCTCACGGCAAACGAGGGCAAGGTTGTTGAGCGCCGCGACGCGCGCATCGGGGTCGATGCGCGCCTCGGCCAGTTCGAGGCTCTTTTCAAAATGCGCCTGCGCCTCGGCGAAACGTTCTTCGCGATTGGCGACGAGGCCGAGCACGTTGTGCGCTTGCGCGAGCGCGTGAGCGTCGTGCGCGCCCTCGGCCAATTGGAGGGCGTGGCGCGCACGTTCAGCCGCTGGCCCCGACTGGCCGGTGTGATGGGCAGCCCGCGCCCAATCGGTGAAGAGACGGGCAAGGACAGCCGGCGGGCCATCATCACCCAGCGCCGCGTGCGCCGCGCGGAAGTGACTCTCCGCCAATTCCCATTCGCCGCGCCGGTCGTACACATTTCCCAATTTGCGTTCAAGCTCGGCCAGCATCTCTGGCGTAGCTGTGGCCGCAGCGGACGCGTAGCTTTGCAGCGCCGCGCCATACTCTCCGGCCAGCGTTTGCAAATCGCCGATGGCCTCGTGCAGGAAGGTGGGAGTGGGATGACCGGCGGATAGCGCTGCGCGAAAGTGCTCAAGCGCCTCGGCGTTGGCGAAGAGTGAACGCGCATGTTCGCCCGCAAGTTGAAAGTAGTGCGCGGCTTGCTCGGCTTGGCCGGCGTTTTGAAAGTGCCGGGCGATCTCGCCTGCGGCGGATCGCTGGTGCGACACGTTGACCAGCGCCTCGGCCGTGCGGCGATGCAGGATGCGGCGGCGCGCCAGGCTCGTTTGCTCGTAAGCGAGACTGCGCAGTTTCTCGTGGCTAAAGTCGTAGCCGTTGTTCACCTCGCGCACCAATCCGCGCGCGAGTAACTCTTCCAGCGCGGCTAACGTTTCGCCTTCGCCGCGACCGCTCGCCGCCTGCAATGTCTCAAACTCGAATGAACGCCCGATGACGGCGGCTGCGTTGAGTACTTGCTGGCCTGTCTCGCTCAAGGCGGCGAGCTTGGCGCTCAACAACTCGCGCACGCCGGTGGGCGTTGACCAGTTCGTATCAGCGGTCTGGGCGAGCGAGCCGAGATACTCGACCACGAACAATGGCAGGCCTTCGGTTTCGGCGAAGAGCCGGTGCGCAAGCTGTGGGTCGGGCTGATGGTGAATAGCCGACTGCATAAGCGTTTGCACATCGGCCAGTTGTAGACGTGTGAGGGTGAAGTGATGGGCGTTGCCGGCCCGCGTGGCCTCGGCGAGCAGCGCGCGCAGGCGATGGCCGGCCGGCACATCTTCACCGCGCCAGGTGGCGAGCACGGCCAGCGGCGTCGCGGGCGCAAGCGAAGCTTGCGCTTGAGAAAGCGCAACAGTAGTTGCGACGCCACGCGGTTCTCCTCCGTCGCGATGCGACGTGGGTAGGCGGCGGACAATGTACGACAGCAGATCAAGCGTGGCCTCGTCGGCCCATTGCGCGTCGTCCACGCCCAGCACCCCAAAGGCTGGCTCGGCGATGGCGGCGACCAACACGAGGCGCAAGGCCTCGAGGAAGCGACTCTGCGCGCCGGGGCTTTCGAGCGGGGCGATGAGCGGCAAATCCGCCGTGTGCAGTTCCGGCAGCAGGCGCGCGGCTTCGGCGCGATGGTGCGCGGGCAGCGCACTCACACGCGCGGCGACCCCCGGGGAGCGAAGGGCTGACCGCAAGCCTTCGATGACGGGGCCGTAAGCGAGCGAGGCCTGCCCGGCGTAACAGCGGAGCATCAACGCCGTGGCTCCATTCGCCCGTTTCAGTTCTAACGCTTCCTCCATCAGTCGTGTCTTGCCGATGCCCGCTTCGCCCTCCAGCACGATGAAGTGATGGGGCGCACAGGCGGCCACGAGTTGGGCCAGTTCGTGTGCGCGACCCACAAGCGGCAAGGGGGTGGGTGAGCGGGTGGGCGAGTGAGCGGGTGAGAACTGCGCTTCGCCCCTGCTCACCCGCTCCCCTGCTCCCCTGCTTTCTTTAATCGCCTCGAATAATTGAGTCGTCTCGGCCAGCGGCGCGACACCCAGTTCGGCCTGCAACACGCGTACGCACTCACGATATTGGCGTAGCGCAGCGGCATGCTGGCCGCTCTCAGCGTAGAATTGCATCAGTGCGCGATGGGCCGGCTCGTGCAACGGGTCAAGTTGCAGCCATCGACGTGCGTATTCGTCCGCGCGCTCCGCGCGCGCGGCCACGAGTTTTTCCAACACGCCGGCGAACTCGCGGCGTAGCGCCTCGCTTTGGAAGAACTGCCAATCGTCGAAGGCGGGGCTGTCTTTCAGCGTGAAGCCCGCCATAAAATCATCGCGGTATAGCGCGGCAGCCGGAGTGAGGCCATCGTTGCCACGCGCGAGGCGGCCGAACTCAGCCACATCTACCCAGGTCTCCGGCCCACTCTCAAATCCCACTGCCTCGCGCTCGATCACCAATCCAACTCCAGCCAATGCTTTGTTGAGGACGGACAGCGTGCGCCGCAGCGCGCCGAGGGCTTTGTCATTGTGCGTCTCCGGCCAGAAGAGGCTGGCTACCTTTTCACGGGTGTGAGGGCCCTTGGTCAGCGCGAGATACGCCAGCAGAGCGATGGCCTTGCGCGTGTCGACTTCGATGGGTTTGCCATCCAACTCGATGCGCGGTGAACCGAGCAGGCGGAGGGTGAGGCGCGGCATCGCGCGGATTGTAACTCGAAAGCGGGCGGCGGCTGAACGGATGTTTCCGACAACGGATTGCGTCGCACTCGTGCTTACGCGCAACGGATAAGCGGATACAAACGGACAGGGACAGCGAGTTGGGCCAACCAATGAAAATGACGACGCCCATCTGCTGGCATCCGTTTCACCATCCGTTGTCGGACATCCGCTGCCGCCGTAACGTTCGTCGTAACGTTGTTGGAATGGTGGAGTTGTACGGTGGGTGCAACCTGGAGCGCAGACATGATCCACAAAACATACACACAACCGAACGTGACGCTGGGCGAGGCGGCGGTGGACGGCTTGCTGGCCGGTGGCGCGGCGGGCATAGCGATGGCGCTGTACCTCCTGATCGCGGAATGGATCGGTGGGACGGGGCTGGCTGAGACGCTCGGGCGCTTTGA
>JBQTJD010000195.1:0-6573 GCA_052387475.1 Anaerolineales bacterium
TGTCGGCGCCCCCGCCGGGGGGGCTGCCCCCCATCTTTGTTTCTTTTTCTACCCCGCCCACCCCCCGGGCGGGGGTCCGGGGGTTTCAAACCCCCAATGGGGGTTGTACCAACGCTGACGACCTCGCCATCCTCGGCGCGGGCGTGCAGGCACGGACCCACCTCGAAGCCATGCTGCTCGCGCGCTCCATCCGCCGCGTGCGCCTGTGGAGCCGAGACCCGGAACACGCACGCCAATTTGCCGAGCGCGAGTCGCAACGGCACAACATGTCCGTTGAGCCGATGGCGACGGCGAGAGAGGCTGTGACCGGCGCGGACCTGATCTGCACCACAACGTCGGCCAAGGAGCCGGTGCTGCTGGGCGAGTGGCTTGCGCCGGGCGCGCACATCAACGCGGTTGGGTCGAGCGTACCCTTTACGCGCGAACTCGACACGGCGGCGATGGTCAAGTCGAAGCTGTTTGTGGATCGGCGCGAGTCCACACTCAACGAGGCTGGCGATTTTCTCTTTCCGAAAAAGGAAGGGGCGATCACCGACGATCACATTCGTGGCGAGCTTGGCGAATTGTTGCTGGGCAAAATGAACGGGCGCGAGTCGGCGGATGAAATCACGCTCTTCAAATCGCTCGGGCTGGCGGTGGAGGATTTGGCCTCGGCCCATCACATCTATCAACGCGCGATGGAACGCGGCATCGGTGTGGCGGTCGAACTCGGAGGGAGCCGCACACACGCTTAGCGCATGGCAAGGTCACTGATCAAAAAAGCCGACGTCATACCCGCGAAAGCGGGTATCCACGATCTGGTTATGGACTCCCGCTTTCGCGGGAGTGACGGCCTGTAGTCTTGTGAAGTCTCAGCGCTAGTTACTCAGTTACCTAAAATGTCATTCCAAGCCGCGCATACTGCGGCGAGGATCTCTACTTCGGCCCAGAGATTCCGCGTTCTGCGAACGACGCTTCGCTCGGAATGACAGCTTTCAAATGCGTAACTTCTAAACTTTATGACCCACTCGCCGCTCACACCCGACTCCATCACCCTTGCTGACATTCGCGCCGCGCGCGAGCGGCTGGCCGGTTCGGTGCTCCGCACGCCGCTCATCCGATTGAACGTGGACGATGCCCCAGCTGAGATTTATCTCAAGCTCGAAAACCTGCAACCCATCGGCGCGTTCAAATTGCGCGGCGCGGGCAACGCTATTGCACTCGCGTCACCAAAGCAACTAGCGAACGGCGTTTACACCGCCAGCGCCGGCAACATGGCGCAGGGCGTGGCGTGGAGCGCGCGCCGGCTCGGCGTGCCGTGCAGCGTCATCGTGCCCGAGCACGCGCCCGAGGCCAAGCTGGCCGCCATCACGCGCCTTGGGGCCGGCATACTCAAAGTGCCGTATGCTGAGTGGTGGAACGTCATCGTCACGCATCACTATCCGGGGCAAGCCGGGTTGTTTGTCCATCCAGTCAGCAATCCGCACGTCGTCGCGGGCAATGGGACGATCGGGCTGGAGATCGTCGAGGACTTGCCGGATGTGGATGCGGTCGTGGTGCCGTACGGCGGCGGGGGATTGAGCAGCGGCATTGCTACCGCCATCCGCGCGCTGAAGCCGAGTACAAAAGTGTACGCGGCTGAGCCGGAGACGGGCGCGGCGTTCGCGGCTGCCCTCGCCGCCGGCGCGCCAACCGAGGTGTCGTACACGCCCTCGTTTGTGGAGGGCTCGGGCAGTCGCGGCGTGCTGGCCGAGATGTGGCCGCTCGTCAGCCGCGTGCTCGATGGCGGTTTCTCGGTGTCGTTGAGCGACACTGCCGCCGCAATTCGATTGATGATCGAACGCAATCGCGTTGTGGCCGAAGGCGCGGGCGCACTGGCTGTGGCCGCTGCGCTTTCCGGAAAGGCGGGCGGGGGGAGGGTCGTGTGTATTGTGTCGGGCGGCAATATCGATTCGGCGAAAGTGGCGCAGATATTGAACGGCGAGGTGCCGTAGGACGCGGACATGTCGCTCTGAGCGCGCCGGCATTGCCAATGTAATTTCGTCCTCTATCGCGCGAAGAGCCTCATTCGGGCGTCGAGAGGCCCTTCGCGCGACGAGACACGCGCTACGTCGAGGCAGCGCGTTAGCGCTCAGGGTGACAGGCACATGAATGTGCGACGCACTTTGTCAGCGAAGCGACTGCGTCGCACGTATTATTTTTCAAACAACCCCTTCTGCTCGCCACCACCGTCCTTCACTTTCTGCGCTTGCTTGAAGGTGACTGAGGCCGGCGGCATCTTCACCTCCGCGCCGTGCAGCAGTTCGGCCACGGAGAGAATCTGGATGCGCGGATAGTCTTTATCCCAGCCGGGCGAGTGATAGAAGCCCGCCTCGGTGGCATCTTTCTGCATCGGCTTGGTTGGGGTTTCGAGCGTGACGAACACGCCCAGCGCCGCGCCCTCGCGCTCCACCGTGCCGCGCAGGTCGCGAATATCACCGGATTTCACGCCGCCGCTCTTCACCTGCACCAGCACGCGCTTGGCCTTGCCGCCCGCTTCGTCAATAAAGGTGATCACGCCATCAATGCCCCGGTCGGCGCCTTTGCGGCCCTCCCTCACCCCCCGGCGTAAGCGCAGCGACTCTCTCCCAGCGGGAGAGGGGAGCGGTCTCGAAATTTTCGGCGCCACTCCCTCTCCCGGAGGGAGAGGCCGGGATGAGGGCGAGCCGCAAACGTTCAAACATGTGCGTCGAGCCATGACACCTATTGATCCGTTGACACCGCCTTGAGCGTGTCAGCCAATGTGCAGATGATTGGGCGGCAGCGGCCAGCCGCCTGGGGTAGAATTCGCGTATGGACCGGTAGCGACGAGGAAGATTTCAATGAGCGATGAAGCCCCCAACAAACCTGAATCCCTTTTGGACCGTGCGATGCGCCAGGCGAAGGAAGCGGCTGCGGCCGTGCCGGTGGATAGTGGCATGGGCCAGGCCGGGCTGGTCGGCGCGGCTGGCGCAGCGGGTGTAGCGGGCGCGATGAGGGATGCGACCTCCCCGGCGACCTACGCCTTTCACTCCGCCCGAGCGCCGCAGGCGACGTTGCGCGTCTTCGTGGATGCCCTCAACGCGCTCGGCGACAACGACACGCGCCCGCAATCCAACCTGCGCGGCGACCAGGCCACGCTGCAATTCCAGCAACTGCTGCCCACCGGCAACTGGGTAACTGCGGTGACGATTACACTGGTTCAGGCCTCGGAGGAGGTGAACATCACGGCCAGTGCGCCCAGCCTGGCGGCGATGGGCGGCGCGGCGGCGCAGGTCGGCGGCTCGACGCTCGGGCCGCTGGGGCAGATGCTGTCGGGCAACGTCATCGGTGGCGTGATGGAGGCGGCGAAGAACGTGGGCCGCCTGACGGAGAGCGCCGAGAACTTCATCCTCAGCAACAAAATCCGCGAGACCCTTCTGCGCATCGGCCATCAGTTGGATGATGAATGGCAAACGGTTCAAAACGAAAAACGCGTGCGCGAGGAAAAACAACTGGTGATGGCGACGTGCAAGTTTTGCGGCGCGCCTTTTCTGTCGGCGGACGCTACGCAATGTCACATCTGCGGCGCGCCGCGTGTGCAGGGCAAACCAAATCTTACGGAGGGAACACTCTAATGGCCGCTCGAAAAATCATACAGATCATGCCCGCCCCTGGCTGGGCCGCCCGTATCGTGGAAGGTGACGACGAATACGAAACGCCGTTGGTGGGGTGGGCGCTGGTGCAGGAGGGCAGCGGCACGGCCGTGGTGGGCCTCATCGCCGGCAAGCAGGTTGAGATGTGCGACTCCGACCCAGGGTTTGCCGGCTATGCATATGTGGCCGAAACGCTTAGCGATACGCTGCAGAATCTGGAAGACGAACTCGATGACATCGTGTTGGACGACGATGAAGATGATGCGCCGCCGCATCGTTCGTCACGGCTGAATTAGCGCACACCTGACAGGCCGGGGCATCCTTCCGAAGACGAGGCTGCTATTGCTCTGGGTAGAGACGCCCCACCGGGGCGTCTCTACACCGGATTGAATGTCGCCCTGAGCTGCGTTCGCAGTAGCGAACGCCCGCGAAGGGCCTCACTAAGTTTGAGTGAGGCCCTTCGCGCGAGAAGAGTCGGGATTGATCACGTGTCGGCGTAAGCGCTCAGGGCGACGTGGACAGCCTGGCTTCCATTAGTTTTCAAATCCCCGGTACTTCCACTCCCCGCCCACCATTGTCCCCAACACCTGAGTGTCTTTGATCGCCATCGGGTCACAAATAAAAATATCGCGGTCGATGACGATGAGATCGGCCAGCTTGCCCGCTGCGAGCGAGCCAATTTTGTTTTCCATGTAACCGGCATAGGCTGCGCCCAGCGTATAACCGCGCACGGCTTCTTCCACCGTGAGCCGCTGCGCGGGATACCAGCCGTCCGACCCCGGTGAGCCATCGGCGCGGCGGCGGGTGACCGCGGCGTGTATCCCCTCCAACGGATTGGGAATTTCAATCGGCGCATCGCTGCCAAAAGCCAACACCGCGCCCGCGCTGATTTGCGTGCGCCACGCATACGCGCCGGCGTTACGCGCGCCCCAAAACTTCTCGGCCATCAGCATGTCACTCGTGGCGTGGATCGGCTGCATCGAGGCGATGACGCCCAACTCGCCTAGGCGATTGAAGTCATTTGGATGCAGAATTTGAACGTGCTCGTATCGTTGGCGCAGTCGCGGCAATCGCGAATGCCGGCGAAGCGTGCGAACGAGTTCGCCGGCGTCGCCCCCACTCGTACTATCGCGCAGTTTCTCATAGACGTTCAATAAATCGTGTCCGGCCTTATCCCCAATCGCGTGCACGGTCATCGCCAACCCATTGGCCGCCGCCTTCGCGGCTTGCTCATACAATTCCTCGGGATCGGTGACCGTGATGCCGTAGTTCTCCGGCTCGCCGATGTACGGCTCAATCATGCGCGCAGTGCGCGGGCCAAGCGCGCCATCCATAAACACCTTCACGTTGCCCAATCGAATCCAATCATCGCCAAAGCCGGAGCGCAGACCGAGGCCGATGGCGTGGTCGAGATACGCAACGCGGATAGTCTTGCACACGCGCAGCCCCAGCTCACCGCGCTCGCGTAGCACCTGCCACGCGGCCAAACTGCGCTTGCCGTCGAAGTCATGCACGCCGGTGTGCCCGTAACGCCACAGCGTTTCCTGCGCCACGTGCATGGCGTCGGCTAACTCGTCCACCGACGGCATTGGGATGCGACTGTCCACCAGTATCATCGCCGTCTCGAACAGGATGCCGGTGGGCTGGCCGTGCAGATCGTGCTGGATTTCGCCTCCGTGCGGATCAGGTGTGTTGGCCGTGAGGCCGGCCAGCTTCAACGCGACGCTGTTGGCCCAGCCTGCATGCGACGATTTCGCCGTGAGATAAACGGGATGCTCCGCTGCAACTGCGTCGAGGTCGGCGGCGGTCGGAAACCCCGCCTCGCTGAGGCGCGACCACCGTGTCTGGTTCCAGCCGTGTCCCCGAATCCACTCGCCGCGCGGCGTGATTGCGGCGCGCTCGGCCACCCGTTGCAGACATTCGTCCAGCGTCTCCGTCTCCGCGTTCACCATCTGCAAGCCGAGGGCATACCACTCCATATGCATGTGCGCGTCAATGAGGCCGGGCAGCATCAGGCGGCCTTGCAAATCCAGCGAGGGCGCATCTGGCAACACAGACTCAATTTCTGCGTTCGTGCCCGTGGCGATGATTTTTTCATCGCGAATGGCGATGGCTTGCGCACGCGGGCGTTGCGGGTCGAGCGTGTAGACGTTGGCGTTGAGGAGGCAAAGGTCGGGCATGAGAGGGATGGGTCAACGGATTGAACGGATGAAACGGATTTGCTGCTTGAGCGACTTCAGGTGACTGTCACTGGGCAGCCGGCACTCGGAAATTCCAATCGTTCTATTGCCCAGTGACAGTCACCTTTGCGTAAGGAGTCATCAGTGCAGGTATCCGTTCAATCCGTGTCATCCGTTGACGACCTTATGCGCTCGGGCCTTTCAAATATAGAAACCAAAACTCAGAGGCGGGGAAAGCGGATTGCAAGTCGGCGTCCCACACAAACGGGTCGGCGGGGTATTTGCCGCGCACGCGCGCATCCAGCGCGGCGAGGCGTTGACCATCCGGCGTTTGGCTCAGACGCGGAAAGGCGCCGAGCAGCAGCCCGGCCATTGTGCGTTGCGCTACCTCGGTGGCATAGCGCCCGCGCCCCTCGTCCACAAAGTTTTGCCACAGCCGCACGCGCGTGTGCAACTCCTTCTCCGCTTTCTTCTCGGCGTTGGAGCGCCACTGTTCGAGAATGGCAGCGCCTTTTTCGCGTAGGGCCGTGAGTTCGGCCGTGACTGGCGCGGTGGTGAGCCGTTGCCGCGCGAGCAGGTACGTGCCGAGGCTCAATTTTGGAAAGTCGCTCGAGCCGCTCAATGGCCAGAACTCCACCTCGGAGAGCAAATACTCCTCGAGTTCGTCCGTCATCTGCTTCAAGGTAATGAGGTCGTTGTTTGAGTTCATAGGCTGCTACTCTACCACTGGATCATGCGAGGTATTCCCCGAACGTGTGTGT
>JBQTJD010000196.1:0-4214 GCA_052387475.1 Anaerolineales bacterium
TCGTCCATCAAACTGTAAAAGTTGCGATTCTGCTCCCGCAGGGCGAACTCAAGCCGCTCCTGCGAAATAGCCCCCTGCTCCAACAAGATGTCCCCCAGACGACGCGGCTCGCCTCCCTCCACCGAACGCCGTTGAGCGAACAACGCCGACTTGAGTTGCTCGGCGTTGATGAATTTGTAATCGAGCAAATACTGGCCGAGCCGAGGCACCGGGCGGTCTTCATCACCAGGCACGTCGATCAGGATGCCCGTCATCGCCGGGTCGGCCACATGTTCGGCGACGGCGACCTGCCGCGCGCGTTCCTGTTGTGCGAGCGTGAGCCAATCCTTCGCCGTTTGGTTTTCGGGATTGATAGCCAGCACCCGTTGCAGGCAGTCAATCACCTGATCCATATCGGTGAGCACCGAAGCCAGCGCCAGCCACGCGCGCTCGTGGCGCGGGTTGAGTTTGACGGCCTCGAAAAGCAGCCGACGGGCTTCTTCCAGTTGCCGCGTGCGCACGGCCATCGTCGCCCGCTCATACAACGTCTCAGCATTCATCGCATTTCAATCCCCGCCCTGCACAGTTCATCCGTATGCAAAGTATAAACGAGAAAGCGGGCAATGCACAATTCCGCGATGATTGCGGATGCATTTCACACTGGGGCAAGTGTCCGACGATCCGCATCTCTGCGGCAGGGATGCGGATCGTCGGCGCTCAAAGCCCACGTCCCTTCGACTGCGAAACTTCGTTTCGCGCTCAGGGCATGCCTCGCTGGCGCAACTACTGTTGCGCGCGCAACAGTAGTTGCGCCGCTTATGCGGTCGGGGAGCGGACCGCCCTAAACTGAAATGCACTCCTGAATGCGCGTAGATCGTATGGGTGCGTCAAAAAACTTCCCGCTGGGCAACCTCACCCAGCGGGAAGCATATCCATCCGATGCCGTTCATGCGGCGCGCGTCAGCCCTCGCCGAGATAGGTCTTGCGCACTTCCTCGTCATCGCGCAGCCTGGCCGCATCGCCTTGCAATCGAATCTCTCCGGTCTGCAACACGTAGCCGCGATTGGCGATGCCGAGCGCCATGCGCGCGTTCTGCTCCACGAGCAGGATGGTCGTGCCCTGCTCGTTGAGAGCCTTGATTGTCTCAAAGATCGTTTCGACGAGCAACGGCGCGAGGCCCATCGAAGGCTCATCGAGCAACAGGACATGCGGGTTGCCCATCATCGCGCGGGCCATCGCCACCATTTGCTGCTCGCCGCCCGAGAGCGTGCCGGCTTTTTGTTTGGTGCGCTCGCGCAGGCGCGGGAAGAGCGTCATCACCCGGTCGAGGTCGCGGGCGATGCCGTCACTATCCGTGCGGCTGAAAGCGCCCATCTCGAGATTTTCGAGCACCGTCATGCGCGGAAAGACCAACCGGCCTTCGGGCGATTGGCATACGCCGCGCCGGTTGACCTCGTGCGCGGGCAGCTTTGTCAGCTCCGTGCCTTCGAGCATGATGGAGCCGGTGCGCGGGCGGTTGAGGCCCTGAATGGTGCGCAGCGTCGTCGTCTTGCCTGCGCCGTTCGCGCCGATGAGGGTGACGATCTCGCCTTTATCCACGTGCAGCGAAATGCCTTTGAGCGCGTGGATGTTGCCGTAGTAAGTGTGAACGTCTTTGAGTTCGAGCATCGCCATGTTTATTTACCCTCCGCGGCGGTGCCTTTGCCGAGGTAGGCCTCGATCACTTTCGGGTCCTTCTGCACTACCGCCGGCGTCCCTTCACTGATCTTCTCGCCGTGGTCGAGCACCGACACCCGGTCGCTAATGCCCATCACCACACGCATGTCGTGCTCAATGAGCAGGATGGTCAGGCCCTTCTCTTTGCGCAGCCGGTGGATGAATTGCGTCAGGTCGGCGGTCTCGGCCGGGTTCATCCCGGCGGTCGGCTCGTCGAGCAACAGCAACTGGGGATCGGAGGACAGCGCGCGCGCGATCTCGAGGCGACGCTGCAACCCATACGGTAAATTACGCGCTGGCCAATCGGCGTATTTGCGCCCCAGGCCGACGAAGTCCAACAGGTCGAGCGCCTTTTCGACAGCCGCGTGTTCCTCAGCGCGCACACGCGGCGGGCGGAAGAACGCTTCGAGGATGCTGCCGTGCAGCCGCGAGTGCATGCCGACGAGGATATTTTCGAGCACCGGCATCTGCCCGAACAGGCGGATGTTTTGAAACGTGCGCGCGATGCCGCGCTGTTGCACCTCGTGCGGCTTGAGGCCGCTGATACGCCGGCCGCTAAACACGATGTCGCCCCGGGTCGGCGCGTACAAGCCGGTGATGTTGTTGAAGAGCGTGGTCTTGCCCGCGCCGTTTGGCCCGATCAGGCCGGCGATCATGCCCTTCTCGATGTGGAAATCCACATTGTTGACGGCGACTAGGCCCCCGAATTGTTTGGTGACCGCGTTGACGGCGAGCAGGGTGTCGTTGGCCATTACTGCCCCCTCGTGGTGGTGCTGGGCACCAGCCCCTGCGGGCGGAACTGCATCATCAGCACCAGGATGAGGCCGAAGAGCAAGAGCTTGTACTGGCTGGCGTTGAACAGGCTCGCCAGAAAGTTTTGCATCGCCGCCGATTGGATGGTCTGAAAGAGCGTGGCCTGCAGCAACCCACCGACGACGACCTGCAACTTGTCGAGCAGCAACAGGTCGGCGACTTTGATAATCAGCCCGCCGAGGATCACACCCACGATGCTGCCCGTGCCGCCGAGGATGACCATGCACAGCACGATGACCGAAATCGAAAAGTCGAAGGCATCCGGCGAGATGAACGAGACGTAGCTGCCGTAAAATGCGCCGGCGAAACCGGAGAACATCGCGCCAAGCGTGAAGGCGGCCAGCTTGGTGCGGACGAGGTCAATGCCCATCGAGTTCGCGGCCAGCTCATCCTCGCGGATGGCGACCCACGCGCGCCCGATGCGGCTGCCGCGCAGTCGGGAGATGAAAAACACCGAAAGCACAAGCAGCGCCAGCGCCAGAAAATACCACGGGATGTATTGGCCGGTGACGAATTGCACGCCCGGAAACTCGGGCCGGCCAATGGGGTTGATGCCCTGCGTGCCGTTGGTGAGATTGACCACCGTGGGACACCCGGCCAAACACAGCCCCGGGTTGGGCTGGCCTAGTAACGCGCCGACGATGCGCGAGATCGGCTCATAAATCTTGACCGCCTCCAAATTCTTGAACACAATCGGCACGATCTCGCCAAAGCCGAGGGTGACGATGGCGAGGTAATCGCCGCGCAGCGGGAGCACCGGCAGGCCGAGGAGCAGCCCGAACAGAGCCGCCGCCGCCGCCGCGATCCAGATGATGAGCCAGAACGACACCTTCAAATCAAAGTGCGGCGAGTTGAGGATGGCAATGGTGTAACCGCCGATGGCGAAGAAGGCCACATAACCCAGGTCGAGCATGCCGGCATACCCGGCCACGATGTTGAGGCCCAACGCCTGCAACGAGTAAATCATGGCGACGATGACGGCGTTGGCCCAGAACAACTGCACCGCTTGTTCGAAGAACGGGAACGCCACGGCGAACAACAAGACGATGCCCAGCATGCCGAAGCGCCGCACGCGCGGATCTGCGTGGGCGCGGACGAAGAAGATAGCGACCGCCGTGATCACGCCCAAGAGCAGCGCGCCGATGTAGGTCAGCGGGTTGAGTGCGCCGGGCGGGATTCTCTCCTGCTCGGGCAAACTGGCGACGACGGTGTTATGCAGGATGGTGGCGACGACGACGATGAGGGTGACGAGGGTGGCATTGATCGCCACACGGCGCAGGCCATCGGCGCGCTCCGGGTGGGCATCCGCCCCCACCATTGCGCCGGCAATCGCCGCCAGCACCACCACCGACCAGCCCCCGACGATCAGAGCAATAAAGCCCATCAACACGATGGCGATGATCTCGCCGTTGGAGAAAAGTTTTTTCATCAGGCCTTATCTCCCGATTCTGAGCCGAGGATACCGGTGGGCCGGAAGAGCAGCACTAGCACGAGGATGAGGAACACCCAGGCATTCGTCCAGCGCGTGGCGAGGTATTGATCGCTCAAAGCGGCCAGCACGCCGATAAGGATGCCGCCGAGCGCCGCGCCGCGGATGTTGCCGATGCCGCCCAGCACCGCCGCCGTAAACGACCGCAGCCCGGCGGTGAAGCCCATCGTAAACACCACCGTGCCGTTGTACAGCCCGAACATCATGCCGGCCGCGC
>JBQTJD010000197.1:0-13362 GCA_052387475.1 Anaerolineales bacterium
CTTTGACTTTGGCAACAACATGGTAGGCGGGCAGATCACACAAATCAATGCGGGCATTTGAACCGCAAAGACGCAGGCGAACTTGTTCGCCAGCTTCTTCTCGGATAGCTTAACTCAGTGTGTGGGATTTACGGTACGACGAAGAAGCCCTCCTCGCTTTCGGGCGCGCCTTGCAGGATGGCGGCCGCTGTCTCGGACGGCACAGGTGTATCTTCACGCAGAGGTGGGCGCAGGGCGGTAGGGAGGCTGACCCCGTGCGCGGCCGGCGGCACGTCGTTGGGGATGGCGATCCACTCCAACTCATGGATGGCCTTGAGTTGATTGTTCAATTGCCGGCGCAGATACTCGCCTTCTTCGGTTGAAAGTTCGAGCGCGGCCAGTTCCACCAGGTAGTTGAACAGTTCGGGAGTGATTTCGTCGGACATAGCGCCTCGGAGGACGCGGCGATTGTACAACGAATTGGGCGATAGCCCATCTGTCAAAGGACGAAATACGGACTAACGGACGGCAACGGATGTCCGCTCTTGTCCGTTAGTCCGTTCGCAATCTGTTGACAGGTAGTTCATTGCCACAAACAAAAACCGCGCCGTGGGTGAGACGGCGCGGTGGATGGAGAGGCGAGTGGTCGTGTGGCAGTTACTGCCCTGCGCCGCTGGCGAGGCCGAGCATCGCCATGAGCGGTATACCGATGATGCTCAGCACGCAGAAGCTGGCAAAGAACCCGACCACGCCGGCGATGATGGCCGTGATCGCTGCCTTGGTCGTGTCAAATTCGGCTGACTCACGCAGCGCCAACACCGTGGAGATGATGGCCAGAACCCAGATAACCAAACCAATCAGGGCGCCAAGCAGAGGAATGGCGTTCAAGATCCCGAGGATGTTCCACCCGTAGACGAAGCCCAGCGTGCGCATCATCTCTTGAAAATTGGTCTTGCCCTGGAACATGTTCTGCGCCACCAGTGCGGCCACCAGTGAATACAGCACATAGCTAACGACCGTCCCGACCCCCGCCAAAACGCCCGTCACCAACCCGACTACCATATCGCCAGCCAACAAGCCGCTGATGATCACGCCAATCGTCGTGGCGACCACCGCCAGTGCGACGACGGTGTACGCCTGCGTTTGGGCGCTGGCGTCCGCCGCGACCTCGCGGTACACGCTCGCATCAAAGCGAAACACGCGCATCAGCCGGTTCATGAGGGAATTGCTGTCCATAGAAAGTGTCCTCCGATGGGAATGAGTGGAATGTTCCGCAAGTATAACCCGAGATGATGGCGCGCGTTGCGTTGGAAAAAGTTGTGAGCGGTTCAAATTCCGGATGCTATAATCGCCGCGAACTTATTCTCCGAAAACAGGAGGCTACCATGACCGTTGCCGAAGCGCCCGCCCTGGGTATGAGCCTGACCCTCAGCCCGGAACACGAAAGCCTGCGCGACGCCGCCCGCCGATTCGCCGAGAAGGAAATCGCGCCGATTGCCGGACATTTCGACGAGACCGGCGAGTTTCCCTCCGCCACGGTGAAGAAGATGGGCGCGCTCGGGCTGATGGGGATCGAAGTACCTGAGGAATACGGCGGCGCCGGGCTGGACACGCTGGCCTATGCGCTGGCCCTTGAAGAAATCTGCAAAGTCGATGCCTCGCATGGCACCATCATGTCGGTCAACAACTCGCTGGTCTGTCACGGGCTGCTCAAATACGGCACCGAGGCGCAAAAGCAGAAATATCTGACGGCGATTGCCTCCGGCGAAAAGATCGGCGCGTACTCGCTCACCGAGCCGATGTCCGGCTCGGACGCCGGCACGATGAAGTCGCGCGCCGTGCGCGACGGCGATGCGTACGTCATCAACGGGCGCAAAAGTTGGGTGACCTCCGCCCCGGTGGCCGATATCGTTGTGCTGTTCACCATGACCGCGCCGGAGAAGAAACACAAAGGCATCACCGCCTTCCTCATCGAAACCGATCAGCCCGGCTTCATGCGCGGCAAGAAGGAACCGAAGCTCGGCATCCGCGCCTCGGCGACGAGCGAAATCGTCTTTGAGGACTATCGTTGCCCGGTCGAGAACCGGCTGGGTGAAGAGGGCGAGGGGTTCAAGATCGCGATGACGGTGCTGGATGCGGGCCGCATCGGCATCGCCGCACAGGCGCTGGGCATCGCCGAGGCCGCCTATGCGGCCAGCCTGCAGTACATGCGCGAGCGCGAAGCCTTCGGCCAAAAGATCGGCGAGTTTCAGGGCATGCAGTTCAAGATCGCCGACATGAAGACCCGCATCGAAGCGTCGCGCCTGCTCATCTACAGCGCCGCGCTGGCCAAGATGCGGGGCAAGACGACGGGTGAGCGCTACACGCTCGAGGCCAGCATGGCAAAGTTGTTCGCCAGCGAGACGGCGATGTTCTGCGCGCATCAGGCGGTGCAGATTCATGGGGGCATGGGCTACAGCAAAGAGTTGCCCGTCGAGCGTTTCTTCCGCGACGCCAAGATCACCGAAATCTACGAAGGCACGAGCGAAATCCAGCGCATGGTGATTGCGCGGCAGGAACTGGGGCTGCGATAGGGCTGGCTCGTTTTGTTGGAATGACCAGTGGATCAGCGGAGGCCGATGGCGGGCGTGTTGGCATGGTGGCAACGGGTTCGCGGCCGGAGCGAAGCGACGCTTCAACCCGGAGCGGACTCGCTGACGGGGGAGGCCCTGCGCGCCACATCGCCGCTGCCCGTCACCACTGAAGTAATCGAGCAGGGTGTGCGCGTCACGCTCGAAGTGCCGGCCGGCATGATGGTGCACGTCACTGTTCAAACATCCAGCGAGGGTGCGCCGCCCATCGTTCAGCACTCCGCAGTCGTCTCAGTACCCTCGAGCCGCCCGTGGCCGCAACTCAAATTTCCCGCACCCCTGCGCGCGCTCCCGCGCCTCAACACCGGTGAAAGGTGGTTCTTCGGCGCCGCGCTGCTCGTCTATGTCCTCACGCGCTTCATCGCGCTCGATCAATTCCCGATTTATTTCCTCAGCGACGAAGCCATCCACACCGTGCGCGCGGCTGAACTCGTGGACGGGCGCTTCACCTATCGGGGCGAGTTCCTGCCCACCTATTTCGACAATGGCCCTTTTTGGAATCTCAGCGTCAGCGTGTATGCGCAGCTCGTCCCTTACCTGATCTTCGGCGAGTCCGTGCTTGCGACGCGCGGCACGTCGATCTTCATTTCACTGCTCGCGGCGGCCGCCGTGGGGCTTACCCTGCGCGACATTTTCAAAATGCAATACTGGTGGACGGCGGCGCTGCTGCTCGGGTTAATGCCGGTGTGGTTCCTACACTCACGCACGGCATTGGAGGCCGTGCAGATGGCGGCGTGGTACGCGGCGTTCCTGTATGCCTATCTGCGTTATCGGGCTGGCGCTACCCGCTGGCTGTACGCGGTAGTGATGTGTGCGGCGCTCACGTTTTATTCATACAGCCCCGGCCAGGTGGTGATTGGGGTCACGGGCTTGTTGCTGCTCACTTCAGATGCGGGCTATCACTGGCAGAACCGCGCCACCGTGCTGCGGGCAACGGCATTACTGATCGTACTCGCCTTGCCGTACATGCGCTTCCAATCGAGTCACGGCGAAGCCCTCTATCGACAACTGCGCGACCGCGGCGCATCTGCCTTCGACCCGAATGTGTCGCTGTCGGAGACGGTGACGCGCACAACGAGTGAATGGCTGTATGGCCTCAGCCCGATGTATTGGTACTTTCCAGAAAATGGACGTGATCTCGTCCGGCATGTGATGGCCGGGTACGGCAACCTGCCGCTGTGGACTTTGCCCTTGGCTGTGTTGGGCCTCGCGCTGGCCGTGCGGCGTGCGCGTGAACCCAATTTCCGCGCGGTGTTGATTACGCTATTGGCGACACCCGCCGGCGGCGCGCTGACCGAGGTCGGCAATCTGCGCTCGCTCGCTTTCGTCATCCCCATCACGCTGCTCACCGGCCTCGGCTTGGTTCAAGTGCTGGTGTGGATGGAGCGCCGCCTCCCGCGCACGCCACTTGCCATAGGCGCGGTCATCGTGCTGGCGAGTGTGAATGGTTGGATGTTGCGTGACGCTGTAGCGAACGGGCCGCGCTGGACGAACAACTATGGGCTTTACGGGCTGCAATACGGCGCGCCGCAACTCTTCGGGGAAGTTGTGCCGCGTTTGCTGCGCCAGCATCCCACCGCGCGCCTGATCATTTCGCCGAGTTGGGCTAATGGCACCGACGCGTTGGCGCGCTTTTTTCTCTCAGCCGGTGAGCTAGACCGCGTGGCCTTGGAGGGCATGGAATACTTTCGATCTGAGCGGCGCGCCGTGGACGATGTCATCCTTCTGTGGCAGCGCGACGAATACAACGCCGCGCTTGACGAGCCAAAGTATGGGAAGTTGTCTATCGAAGAGATCGTGCCCTATCCCGACGGCACGCCGGGCTTTTACCTGCTGCGCTTACGCTACGCGGCCAACGCCGATGCGCTTTTTGCCGCCGAGGCAGCAGCGCGCCGCCAGCCGGTCACCGAAATGATCGAACTCGAAGGGCAAAGTGTGACCGTGACGCATTCGCGTCTTGATGGCGGCGCGCTGGCTGACCTCTTCGATGCCGATCCCTTCACACTAGCGCGCGGCGCGGTCGATAATCCGCTGGCCTTCGATCTGCGCTTCCAGCAGGCGCGGCCTTTCACCAGTTTGACTCTGACGACGGCGACGATGGAACGCTTCACGGTGCGAGTGCGCGCCTATCCACCGGTCGGCGAACCGTGGCGCACCGAGCAGACCTTTACCCGTTTGCCCACCGATCCAACCTTCTCTTTGTCGTTAGCCGGCGCCCCGGCGCAGATCGTGCGGCTGGAGATCGAAATCCGCGACCACTTTCCGCAAGACCCGGCGCACATTCACGTGCGCGAAATCGTTATTCGATAGGTGACGGTCATTTACTCTTCCACTTCGCGGTTGGATACGCCCGCGAGGACGCGGGCTTTGAGCTTGGTAAAGGAGTCACATGCGCGCAGCTTTCTTCCGCCAACACGGCGGCCCGGAAGTGATGGAGTACGGCGAGCAGCCCGGGCCGACGCTCGGCCCGAACGATGTGTTGGTGCAAGTGCAGGCCGCCGCCCTCAATCGGCTGGATAAGTGGGTGCGCGATGGCTGGCCAGGCTTGAAGTTGAATCTGCCGCACATCGGCGGGTCGGATGCGGCGGGCGTCGTGGTGTCCACCGGCAACTCCGTTGCCGGCTGGACGGCCGGCGACCGGGTTGTGATCAACAGCAACGTCGGTTGCGGCCATTGCCCGTTCTGCGTGGAGGGGCGCGACAATCTGTGCGACAACTGGCACCTCATGGGTGAAACCTCACCGGGGTTGAACGCGGAAATGGTGGCCGTGTCCGCTGCGCAATTGCTGCGGCTCCCCGAACACGTTCCGTTTGAGCAAGCGGCGGCGGCTGGATTGGTGTATCAAACCGCCTGGCACTCACTCATCACGCGCGGCGGGTTGCGCGCCGGCGAGACCGTTCTCATCGTCGGCGCGGGCGGCGGCGTGAACACCGCTTCCATTCAAATCGCCAAGCTGGCCGGCTGCATCGTGTACGTCGTCGGCTCCGATGAGAAGAAACTCGCTCTCGCCCAATCGCTCGGCGCGGATGTGTTGATTGACCGCTCGAAAGTGGAATGGGGCCGGGAAATCTTCAAACTCACCAACCGGCGCGGGGTGGATGTGGTGGTGGACAACGTCGGCGCGGCCACACTGATGACGAGTTTCCGTGCGGTGCGCAAAGGCGGGCGGGTGCTGACCGTCGGCAACACCAGCGGCCCGAAGTATGAAGTGGATAACCGTTATTTCTTCGCGCGCCATATCAGCCTCATCGGCTCCACCATGAGCACCCGCGCAGAGTACGCGACAGTGATGGGCCTGGTTTTCGGCGGTCAGCTCAAGCCAGTGATCGACTCTGTCCTCCCTCTCTCCGACATCCGCGCCGCGCACGAGAAGATGGAACACGGGGAACTGCATGGCAAGATCGTCTTGAGCATTGCCTGAGTGTCGAAGTGTCGAGTGTCAGGGTGTCAATCCTGGCGGAGGACACTCTGACATTTGGACACCCGACACTTTCATGCGCCGCCCGCGTTCGCTGACGTTTGTCTGTATAATCCTGCTCGGCCTGTCCCTGTTCAATTTGCTTGGCGCAGCCAGCGTCTATCAGCGTTGGGATTTTCTCAGTCGCCAATCACTGGCCATCTCGCCACTGTATTTCGCTATCGGCGATGGGATGTGGACGGCAGCGTTCGGCGCGCTGACGTTTGGACTGTGGCGGCGGGCAGGTTGGGCGCGCACCGCGACTCTGTTTGCCTACGGGCTTTACCTCGCCCACGGCTGGCTCAACCGGCTGCTTTTCGCGCAAGCTGATTTTGTGGCGGTGACGTATGGCTGGACAGCGTGTGTGGATGTCGTGAGCTATCTCGGTATTGCAACCATTCTCTGGCGGCCCGTTGTGCGTGCGTGGTTCAATCTAAAATCTGCACTCTAAAATCTACAATCTCAACCCAATGGACCCCAAAATTCAACAGCTACGTGACCTCAAGGAACAGGCCCAACTAGGCGGCGGGCTTGAGCGTATTGACGCACAGCACAAGCGTGGACGCCTCACCGCGCGCGAACGGCTCAACCTGCTGCTCGACAAAGGTTCGTTTCGCGAGATGGATCAATTCGTCGTCCATCGCACCGGCGACTTTGGCCTCGATAAACAAAAGTATCTGGCCGACTCGGTGGTCACGGGTTGGGGGACGATTGACGGCCGGCTGGTGTACGTGTTCTCGCAGGACTTCACCGTCTTTGGCGGCTCGCTGGGCGAAGTGCATGCCGAAAAAATCTGCAAGATCATGGAGATGGCGATCAAAAGCGGCGCACCCGTCATCGGGCTGAACGACTCAGGCGGGGCGCGGATTCAGGAGGGCGTGGTGTCGCTGGGCGGCTACGCCGACATCTTCCTGCGCAACACACTGGCCTCCGGCGTCATCCCGCAGATCAGCGCCATCATGGGGCCGTGCGCGGGCGGGGCGGTCTATTCCCCCGCACTCACCGATTATATTTTCATGGTCAAAGACACGTCGTACATGTTCGTCACCGGGCCGGATGTGGTGAAGAGCGTGACACACGAGGATGTGTCGTTCGAGGACCTCGGCGGGGCCAGCGTGCACAGCAGCACCTCCGGCGTGTGTCACTTTGTTGCGCCAAGCGAAGCGGACTGTCTGTACATGATCCGCAAGCTGCTGTCCTATCTGCCGCAGAACAATATGGAAGACCCGCCGTTCGTGAAAACGAATGACGATGCGCTCCGCATGGAAGCCGCGCTCGATAGCCTTGTGCCGGACAATCCTAACAAACCCTACGACATCAAAGACGCGATCCGGCTGATTGTGGATGACGGCGGCTTCTTTGAGGTTCACGAAAATTACGCCGCCAACATCGTCGTCGGGTTTGCGCGGCTGGGCGGGCATAGCGTCGGCATCGTCGCCAACCAACCGGCGGTGCTGGCTGGTGTGCTGGATATTGACGCGAGCGAGAAGGCCGCACGCTTTATCCGCTTTTGCGATTGCTTCAACGTGCCGATTGTGACCTTCGAGGACGTGCCGGGCTTTTTGCCTGGTACGAAACAGGAACACGGCGGCATCATCCGCTCGGGTGCGAAGTTGTTATATGCGTACTGTGAAGCTACCGTACCCAAGCTCACCGTCATCACGCGCAAGGCTTATGGCGGCGCGTACGACGTGATGAGCAGCAAACACATTCGCGGCGATTTGAATTTTGCCTGGCCCACGGCCGAGATTGCGGTGATGGGGCCGGACGGCGCGGTGAGTATCATCTTCCGCAAAGAACTGGCGGAGGCCGCTGACCCGGTGGCCCGCAAGGCGGAGCTGGTGAAGGAGTATCGCGAGAAGTTCGCCAACCCGTATGTCGCCGCCTCACGCGGTTACATTGATGACGTGATCGAGCCGCACGAAACGCGCGCCCGCCTCATCAACGGGCTGGAAATGCTCGAGAACAAACGCGACAGCAATCCCCAGAAAAAGCACGGCAACATCCCGTTGTAAACAGACGGTCGGCAGCGGATGGAACGGACGCAGCCTCAATCCGTTGACCCATCACGCCGATTCAAAAATGTCTGCGCTTGCTCACCGATCAATTGCCGCAACTCGGCCAGCCGCTCGGTGGGCGGGCGATTCCCATCGTGCAGGAGTTGGTCAATCCGCACGTCAATTTCCGGCTGCTGCAATTGCTGTAGAAATTCGGCCGCGCGTTCGCGCCAGCGGTAGCCGCTCTGCACGGCAGTGGGGGTGAGTAGCTCTTGGCACACGCTGTTCACCGTCGTCGTGCAACTGCGCAGCACGGCCGCGAAGGTTCCCGGCGCGCCCGGCGCATCGTGTACCAGCAGATTGAAATTGATAAGCAGGATCTTGATCAGCCCACCTGCGTGCAGCGCTGTCCCGGACTGCGCGTCCCGCTGTAGACTGCCCACAAACAACAAATCCGCCAGGTCGGCGTCGTGAAAGGCGCAGGCCAACGTATCACCTTCCAGCGCCTCGGGCCGTGACACATCGATCAGCATGCCAGTCGTAATAGCCTTATCCTTCAGGCTCAGTTGCAGCAGACGATCTTTATAGTAGCCGCCGAACTGATGGCCGACTATGGCTTTGATCAACCAGTCCTGATCGTGCAGGCTGAGGTGATGAAAGTGAAATTCGCGGTCCGCGGCCAGGATGTACGCGCTGACCAGATGGTGCGCGGCATCGTACTCCGGGGAATAGCCATCCTTCGCTAAATGGAAGCGCCGCTCAATCCCCAACAATAGCAAATCCATTTGATTGGGCACCAACCGCATTTCGCGCAGGGTGGGGAGGATTTCGGCCACGGGTTGTGGGATCAGTTCCCGCAAATCGTCGCGCGGAATCCACTTGCCGATGTCGTGGCTGAGCGCGCAGGCCTCGATGAGGTTGCTCTCATGCCGGCTGAGGGTCGGCAGGGCGCCGGGGTCAACGCGTTGCAATTCGCTGAGATACAGCCAGCGCGCGCGGTCGGAGACGTGCCGCAAATGATCGACTTGCTCGGCGCTGTCGGCCCGCGCTTGAAGATAGTGATGGACACGCCGCTCCAGCCGGCCCACAAACGCATACAGCTCGGCTTCGTGTTCGGGCGAGAGCGGCAAAGGGGAGCTGTTCATTTCATTGTTGAGACGCCCCAACGGGGCGTCTCCGTGCGGGCATTGGCGGCGCCGCCGCGCGCCATCCGCGCCGCATATAGCGCCAGCGAACCGGCTACGGCTGCATTCATCGATTGCACGCGCCCGAACATCGGCAGGCGCACGCGGAAGTCGCACCGGTCGCGCACCAACCGCCGCAGCCCGGTACCCTCGTTGCCGATGACGAGGCCAAGCGGCATGTTCAGGTCAAGCGTGTCGAGCGGCTGCGCGTCCTCGGCCAAATCCAAACCCGCCAGCCACACATCGCGCTGATTGAGGCGGCGCATTGAATCCACCAAGTTCGTCACTTGCGCGATGACGAGATGCTCGGTCGCGCCCGCCGCGGTGTTCACCACCGTCGGCGTGATCTCGCAGCCGCGCCGCTCTTGAATGACCACGCCGTGCACACCCATCGCATCCGCCGTGCGGAGGATAGCCCCCACATTGCGCGGGTCTTGCACCAGATCGAGCAGCAACACGAACGGCGGCTCGCGGCGTTGTTCCGCACAGATGAGAATGTCTTCCAGATCGGCGTAAATGTATTCGCCGGTTTCGAGGATGAGATTTTGATGACGCTCGCCGTGAGTGGCGGTGTTGATGGCCTTGCGGTCGGTGGTGATGATGGGGACTTTGCGCCGTTTGGCTTCTTCGAGAATGTCTTTGGCGTCCGACAGGTCGGCGTCGCCCGCGATGAGCAGCCGGTGGAAAGTGCGCCGCCCGGCGCGTAGCGCCTCTCGCACAGCGTTGCGCTTGAAGAGGATTTCGCGGTTCATCTGATGCGCGAGTGTACCATGAAGGCCCGCAATTCTTCGGCTGGCGGGGCGACGGCACGCGCTCGCCGAGCGCAGCAGCTTCCCTTGACGCGGTTGATTGAGTCACGTCTGACACAGCGTCGGCCAAACCTTACCCGTTCGTGGGCCATCCGCCAATAGTGAACATCTACCTTGAATGCTAGGGTAAGGGCGCAAGTAAAACAACCCGGTTCAACCTGCTGCCAGATAGGAGAGTCCTCATGTGTCTGAATTGTGGATGCAACGAGCCAGACGAGCGTCACGGCGACAAACGGAACCTCACCATGCGCGATCTGGTGGGCGCCGCCAAAGCCAACGACGCCGAAGTACGCGACCAGGTTAAAAATATTTCCGCGACGGCCAAGAAAGTGCTGGATGGCTCATTGAAGAGCACGGCCTGGAAGGCGCCGGCGCAGAAACCGGCCAAACGTTCCGCCCCAACTGGCACACGAAAGAAAAGCGAATAGCTCGACTCACAGCCGTCGCTCCACATGACCACGCCGAACTTTACCTTGGAAATCATTCCGATGATGTTGGTGGATTATCACCTGTGGTTACTGTTGCCCCGTGATGTGGCCCGGGAGAAGCTTTGGCTGGAACCGCACCCGGGCGATTGCCACCCGAATGAAACCGTAATCCGGCGGACGACCGAGCTTTTCCAATCCCACTTCGATCCGACCTCCTCGATTGTGCATTCCACTTCGTGGCGTTACCTCACCGGTGAAACGCCCGCCGGGACAGACCAGTTGGTGCTTACTTACGTGGTGATTTTGCAATCCAGCCAGGACCAGAGCTTGAGCTGGTCAAGGACTGATGGGCGCATCACTACCCGTTCATTTCGCCGCAGTGATCTCGTCTTCGAAGACAACTTATACGCGCCCGACAAAATCACCAGCGCCAACGTAGTCGCGCACGCCATTGAGCACTTGGCTTTGCTCGCCCGGCGTGATCCACCCATTCGCAGCACACTGGACGAGACGTGGCGAGCGTTCTTGGCAAACCAGTTGCCGCAGCCCGCTCGTGAAATCCACATAGACCCCGAACACACGATAGGAGATTGACCACATGAAACAACCGAATAAGCCTTTGATGTTTGCCCTTGTGAGTGCTGTGTTAGTGATGGTGGCAGCCTGCTCGCCCGGCGCGCAGTTGCCAGTCACCGGCAGTACGGCGCTGCCCGACGCCTCGGCAATAGCGCCCAACGCCGCGGTGCAGGCTGCGCAGCAATGGTTGGCCCAGGAGCTTAACGTCACGGTTCCGGAAGTCGGGATTGTGCGCGTCGAGCAAACCGAATGGCCCGACTCGTGCTTAGGGGTGGGGCAGGCCAATGAGAGTTGTCTGCAAGTGATCACACCCGGCTGGTTGGCGGTCTTCACGGTCAACGGGCAGGAATACGAAGTTCACACGGATGACACGGGCTCGACGGTACGGCTGATGACCCCGAGTGGTTCTTAACTGAAATGTATTCGGGCATGGCGTAATTCGTCGGAGCGTAACTGGCAAGAAGAGAGACGGCCCATCGGGCCGTCTCTACCGTTTCGCGCAATTCGCATAATTCGATGCGACGTTTTACCCCAACTTCCATGTCGTGCCGCCCTTGCCATCTTCGAGCACCACACCGGCCGCTTTCAGTTGGTCGCGGATCTTGTCCGAGGCGGCGAAGTCTTTGCGCGCGCGCGCCTCGGCCCGCATCTCAATCAGCAAACGGATGAGGGCGGCTTCGCGCTCGGCGTTCGCACTGCTGGTCACGCCATCCCTTGGCATCACGCCCAGAACATCCCCCGCCAATTCGTGATAGAGCACATCGACGGCCTCCAGCGCGGCGCGGCTCGCCGCCGGTTCAGCCGTGAGCAGCGTGTTCGCCAGCTTCGCCAGTTCGAACACTACCGAGATCGCCACCGGCGTGTTGAAGTTGTCGCTCATCGCAGCGATGAAGCTTTGTTTGATTTCATCCAGCGCCGCAGTCAAGCCACCGGCCTCACCATTGGGCAGGGCAGGCGAGCGCAGCCGTTCGCGCACGGCCAGGGCCGGCCCGGTTGCGCGTTCCCATCCTTTGGCCGACGCGTCAATGGCCTCATCCGAAAAGTCAATCGGGTTGCTGTAGTGACCGGAGAGGATGAAGAAGCGGATGGCTTCGGCCTTCCAACGCTTCAGTGCGTCTTTGACGGTGAGCGTGTTGCCGAGGCTTTTGCTCATCTTCACGCCATCGAGCGTGAGCGAGCCGGTGAGCAGCCAGTAATTGGCAAAGGTCTTGCCCGTCCAGGCCTCGCTCTGCGCGACCTCGCATTCGTTGTGCGGGAAGATGTTGTCGATGCCGCCGCCGTGAATGTCAAATGTCTCGCCGAGATATTTGGTGGACATGGCCGTGCACTCGATGTGCCAGCCGGGATAGCCCACGCTCCACGGGCTGGGCCAGCGCAGGATATGCTCGGGCGCGGCCTTCTTCCACAGCGCAAAATCCTCGGGATGGCGCTTCTCCTCGCGCGCCTCCACACGGGCGCCCTCTTCCAGTTCCTCGACCCGCCGGCCCGAGAGTTTGCCGTACTGTGGAAAAGAGTGCACGTCGAAATACACCGACCCGTTCACTTCGTAGGCATGGCCTTTTTCGATTAGGGCTTTGATGATTTCGATCTGCTCTGGGATGTGGGCCGAGGCGCGCGGGGAGATGTCGGGCCGTTGCACGTTGAGGGCGTCCATGTCCTCGAAGTACGAGCGCGCGTACCGCTCCACCACCTCCATCGGCTCGATGCGCTCACGGGCCGCGCCTTTGAGAATGCGATCCTCGCCGCTATCGAGGATGTGCCCCACGTCGGTGATGTTCTGCACGTAACGCACTGTGTAGCCCGCAAAGCGCAGAAAACGCACAATCGTATCGAAGGCCACGTAAGTTTTCGCATGGCCGATGTGGGCGTGATCGTAAACCGTGGGGCCGCAAACGTAGATATGTACCCGGCCTTCGTAGATGGGCTTGAATTCTTCCTTGCGGCGGGTGAGGGTGTTGTAGAGGGTGATGGACATGAGGAACGCTTAAGGATGAGGGGTGAGGGATCAGGGATTAGCGTTCGCGCGGCTGGGTGCGTTCGCGCTCGACGGCCAGCGCGCCGTTGGCTTCAGGCCGGGCGAAGATCATGCGGCCCGCCGTGGTTTGAAAAATCTTCGTCACCACCACGCTCAGGTTGGCGTTCATGTGCCGGCGGCCTTCATCCACCACCACCATGGTGCCGTCATCGAGATAGCCCACGCCCTGGCCCATCTCTTTGCCTTCCTGGATAATCTTCACTGTCAGACTCTCGCCCGGAATATAAACGGCTTTCACCGCGTTCGCCAGTTCGTTGATGTTGAGGA
>JBQTJD010000198.1:0-6752 GCA_052387475.1 Anaerolineales bacterium
GCCGCCCATCCGATGACCACGCCGGTGTCGCGCCGGCATCGAGGCCCGGCTGGTCGCTCGGGGGGAAGAGCGAGCGGATGTTGCTGCCGTCGCGATCCATCACTGTGAGCGTGTAGCGGCTGAAAGGTGAGGTGTTGGGGTCAACGGCCTGCAGATAGACCACGCGCTCGCCCGTTGGAGAAGGAACGGGATTGGCGTAGATGCCGGCGCGTGGCACCAGGTCGAGTTCAAGGCTGGCCACCGATGAGAGCGCAATGATATCGAACGCCGGTGAATCCTCCGGCAACTCAATCCCAAACGGTGCGCCGTGTGTGACGGTGTACAGCCACTCGCCATCGGCCCAGCGCAACGTCGGGTACCAGGCCCAATTGCTGCGCGAGTTATAGGCCACGAAGCTCGTCAGTTCGGTGCGGCCAAAGGTTGCCAGATCAATAATGCCCACGGAATCGGTGCGGGCAAAAGCAATCCGGCCTCCATCGGGCGCGAAGGCGTAGCCCGTGCCCCACCAGCCATAAGCGCCGCCGGCGTTTGTATCCACCACCTGCACCGGATTGAACTCGGTGCGGCGCGTGCGAGGGTTGCGCCCCCACGTCATCAACCACAGATCGGTAGTGGCCTGCCAGGCCACCGGCCCGCGCGGATTTTTCTCAGCGGTGGAGTACGCAATCGTCGGCGAGATAGTCTGCACTGGGGACCACTCGGCGTACAGCGTGTTGCTCACCGGAATGCTGAAGGGTTTGGCGCTCAGGCCGGTCGTGGTGGTGATGACCCACAGGTTGTTGAACACGCGGTCGTACTGTAGCGACCGTGTATCGGTGAAGTTGCGGCTGAAGAGCAGGAACTGTCCGTCGGGCGAGAGATCAAACACAAAGCCGTCCAGATCGCCACTGGTGGTGAGCGGCGTGCGTTTGCTCGAATCCCCGCGCATCACCCACGCATTGCCGCCGCTGAGGTACGCTAGCGCGCCGGTCACCGGCACCACGGTGAAACTCTGTTGCGCGCCGACGAAGATGATCTCCGGCACCGGCTCGATGATGATTTCGCGCTTGATGGCGCTGCGGCTCACCTGCACGCCGTCTTCGAACACGATGCGATAGGTGATCTCTTCTTTGCCGTTGAGGCCGGCCTGTTGCAGCCGGCGTTCTCCGCGCGGCAGCCCTTCGTTGGGGATGATGTCGCTGCGATACGGGATGTCGTTTTGCTGGGTCTCAAAGGTCTCGCGGATGCGAGTGATAGTGAGGGTGGCCCCGTCGGTCAGCGTCGTCAGCGGCCCCGGCTCAAGGCGGTCCAATTCCCCGGTGATGATGCCGGATTGTGCCAGGAACTCGCGCACGGTAACGGCCTGTGAGAGCGCAAAGCGCCGCGTCTGCCCGTCAGCTACGACTGCGATGGTGATGGGGGCGACTGTGGCGGCGGGAGGCAGTGGGGTGGGAGAGAGGACGGCGCAGGCGGAAAGTAGAAGGCAGAAAGCAGATTGCAAAATGCTTACACGCCAAATGTGCCTTGTAAATTGTGCATTGAGCATTGTCGGCTATAATGCCGCGCGCTAAAGTCGCGCGTTATCGCGTAAACTTGCCGGTGAGCGCCAGTTGCCCATCGTTGATGGCGATGTTGCTGATTTTGAAGCCGCTGGCCAGCGAGCCGGCGCTGCCGGTGAATGCCTCATTGAGTGTGGCCGAGACGCTGTCGAGCAACGCGCTCGGCACGGGCAACGGGCCGAAGTCGGCCCGCTCGGCATTGAAAAGGATGCCGCCTTCGGGCGTGACGGTGACGGCGATGACGATGATAGCCGACGTTTTCACGCCGTTCGACTCGGCGTTGCCGTACAACTGAATTTTGCCGTCGCGCAGAAACACCTGCGGGTCTTTGAGGAAGGCATTCTCGTTCTCGCTGAGCTTCAGCGCCACAAACGAGGAGAGTTGTTGTTCGGTGAACGTGATACTTACATCGCCGCCCGCCGGAACACTGGTCGCGGCCTGCTGCCAGACGTTCGGCACTTCGCCGGCGGCTTCGGTCGAAAACGGCACGGGTGAGCCGGGCGGGGTCGGTCCGCCAACGGTCAAATCACAGGCCAGAGTTGCTGCGCTGAGGGCTAGCACCATCACAAATACCAATCTGCGTTTCATACTTAACTCCTGAAAATGTCGAGCGATTATAGCACGCACGAATCGAGCCACCCCGCCGAAGCACAACCGGTTGCGGCCAACACTGTCGGGGATAACGAATGGGTCAAGGCTGCTCCGCCGTCCGATGGCTTCGAGTTGCAGGCCGAGATAGCGCCACCGGGTGCGTTGCCGCACGCCGAGCCGCCCGTTCCACCGGAAGCCGAACCCCCGCCCGCCCCGGTCGAAGAGCCACCGCTCGCCATCGATTTGCCCTCCACCTCGCTCAGCCTCGAGGCGCTGGTTGAAAGCCTGCTCTTTGTGGCCGAAGGCCCGGTGCCGGTGGCTCGCCTCGCGGAGGCGTTAGAAGTTCGACCCCAGCAAATCGAAATCGCGCTGGAGAGCTTGAGCACGTTGTATGCCGAGCGGGGGTTGAGCCTGCAGCGCATCAAAGATAAGGTGCAGCTCACCACTGCCGCCGCCGCCGCCGACCACGTGCAGCGGTTTCTCGGATTGGCGGCCTCCGCGCCGCTGAGCAAGGCCGCGCTCGAAACCCTGGCCATCATCGCCTATCAGCAGCCGGTCACCCGCCCGCAGATCGAGGCCGTGCGTGGGGTGAACTCCGATAGCGTGATCAAGAATCTATTGACGAAGGGGTTGGTGGAGGAGACCGGCCGCACGGAGGGGCCGGGCCGCCCGGTGCTGTATGCCACCACGCCGGAGTTTTTGCAGCACTTCGGCCTGGCGTCGCTCTCCGACTTGCCGCCGCTCAACCCCGACGGCCTGAAGCCCGCCCAGCCGATGGAGGTTTTGAAGGGGTGAGGGGGAGACAGTCTGCAAAGCTGTAGTGTTGGACGTGGTGGCGAAGTCCCCACTGGTGCAGGCGAGGCGGTGTTCGTCACCGGGCTGCCGTTCACTTCCACGTTGATCTGATTGCCATTCGCCCGTAACGCCAGCGTATACCACTTTACGTGGAAAACAAAAGGCACGGTGTTGCCGCTCCTCTTTTACTTCGTGTCGTGTCTGTTTGAAGTTCCGCACGGCAGCGCCGCCGCCCCTGACCCTCCCGAACGGATACCCGCGCTCTCGCGTGTGAAGCGGCGTCGTAAAACGGCTTCTGCGAACGTTGCCCATCTATCTGTCACCACAAGCTAAACATGCTTATTGAGCCCGAGTCCGTGGGGCGATCTTGGACAAGATGCGGAATGCTAGATAAAACAAGGTTGGGGTGGCCGCTGCGATTGTAGTGGAAAGCGGCGTATACAAAACTTGGATTTCGGAAGGCTTCGAGAGCTGATCCATGGACATCCATAGGATTGCGCATGGAATGAAAGCCATACCAAGAATTAGCAGCCAGACTGGAATCTTCAAAGTACCATTCACAAGCCCCACTGCGAATGCACCCAGCGCTACAAGCAACCGAATAAGCCACTCTCGCTGATTGTAGCGACTATAACTCGTAATGACTTCGAGAGGATCGTTTGCAATGAAAAACGACATGGCCAGAAAAAATACCTCACTGAGGAGCACCGCGATGAGGCCTCTTTTCAGAGCAAATTTCATCTTGGACCTCCGGTAAACACGCGGAAGCCGGAGCCATGGTCGTGGCTGACGTTTAGAGCATAATTGCTGACCGTCAGATGAGTGCTGACGTGTAAGAGCTAGGACATGGCTGACAGATGAAAAGGATAACCGCCACGACATCGCTGACACTTTCTTCCGAGAGAAACACTCAGTCTCTCGGGAGGGATCAGGATGTCTGGCGAAGTGTGGCTGCGACAAAAAGCCATCCGTTTGAAGGAAGCGGGTTGGGCGGTCAGTTGGATTTGTCAGCGCTTGGAACGGAGCCGCGAGTGGTTCTACAAATGGTGGGATCGCTATCTTGCCGAAGGCGCAGCCGGGCGGCGCGACCGCTCGCATGCGCCCACCGCCAAGGGCTCGGCTTGGTCGAACGACCTGCGCCAAGCCATCGTCAACATTCGCGACCGACTGATGCGTCGGCATGGGCCGCGCGAACGGTATCGTTTGGCGGGCGCACCGACCATCCGCCACGAATTGGGGTGTTTGGGCTACGCGCCGCTGCCGTCGTTGCGCACTATCGAGCGCGTCTTGCAAGCAACGGGGCGCACCTCGCCCGCGTTTCGCCCACAGCCGCGTGTCGCCTCGAGCGATTATCCGGTTCCACGGGCGACGCGCAGCAACCAACGGCATCAGTTGGATTTGATCGGGCCGCGTTACTTGAAAGGGTCGCGGCGACGATGGTTCTTCCTGGTCTATTGCGACCCTGAGAGTGCGTCTGAAAAATCAGCCAGGCAATGAAAAGTCGGGCAAACTTGTGGAATGACCAAATCCCGACAAGCTTACCCGAGTGACCTGAATGATAACGAATGGCGCGTCCTGGAACAACACCTGCCGCGGCCCAAAACGAAACGTGGCCGTCCGCGCGAACACGCCTGGCGTGAACTGCTGGATGCGATCTTTTATGTGGTGCGGAGCGGCTGTGCTTGGTCGTTGTTGCCGCACGAGTTTCCGCCGCGCAAAACGGTCTATCATTACTTCCGGCAGTGGCGTCGCGATGGCACTTGGGAAGTGCTGAACGCAGCCTTGCGGACGGCCCTGCGACACAAGCACGGGCGCGCCAAGCATCCGAGCGCGGCCATTGTGGATAGTCAAAGCGTCAAGACCGTGGAAGGCGGGGCCGAGCGCGGCTTCGATCCGGGCAAGAAGGTGACCGGGCGCAAGCGACACATGGTGGTGGATACCTTGGGGCTGGTCTTGGTCGTGCTGGTCACCGCCGGCCATGCTCAAGATGCCTCGGCAGCGCGCGCAGTCTTGCAGGGCTTGTTTGACCGACTGAGCACGCTGCAAGCTTGGCGCTGGAACGGACTGCGCAAAATTTGGGCCGATGGCGGTTATCGTGGCACGTTGATCGACTGGACCCAAGCCATGTTTGGCTGGACGTTGGAGATTGTCTCCAAGTTGCCCAACCAAATCGGTTTTCAAGTCCTGCCCAAGCGCTGGCTCGTCGAGCGCACCTTCGCTTGGCTCAATCGGCAGCGCCGCTTGAGTAAGGATTACGAGCGGCGGCCGCAGACCAGTGAAGCCTTCATCTACGTCGCCATGATCCGACTGATGCTCAAGCGTTTGGCTCATACTACCTAATTTTCAGACGCACTCTTACGACCAAGCGCTGTACGTCGAATTTCAGCCCAACCCCAAGATGGAAACGGTGTTGGCTTTTGTCGTGCGCGCCTGGCAACGGTTGGGCCTGCCCGCTGTGCTGCAAGTCGACAACAGCGACGTGTTTGGACTGACCAGTCATCCCGGCGCGCTCAATCGCTTTGTCCGCTTGGCCTTGCTGGTCGGCGTGGAGCTGACTTTCATTCCCGAACACGAACCGTGGCGCCACGGTTCGGTCGAGCAATTCAACGGCTGGTTGCAAGAACGGTTGTTTGCGATCCAATTGCATTCTCCGGCGCAGGTGCGGCGCGAACTGGCCGCGATGATGGAGACTTGTTTTCACGAGCACCTCCAGCCACACCTGAATTTCCAAACTGCGGCCCAAGTCCGGCGCTCGTTGGCGGCCCGCACGCTGCCCCACGACTTTCGCGCCCACCAGCAACCGTTGCCGGTCGCGATTGGCCGAGTGGTCTTTATCCGGCGCGTTCGACGCTCGGGCCGCATGACCGTGCTCGGCGTGAAATTCCAAGTGGGCAAACGGTTGACGCCTCACTATGTCTCGGCCAGACTTTACACCCGTACCATGACCGTCAAAGTCCATCATCGCGGTCGCCTGATCAAGCAATTTACCTTCCCCTTTGTCGGCAAGCCGAAACTGTAAGCAGTCATCGGGCGGTTATCTTTCGTACACTGTCATCAGCACTCATCTGACGGTCAGCACATAATAAGTAACCATGGCTAAGTTAGCGCGTTTCGTAGTAACACTGGCGCGCGAACACGCTGCCCACCGTGCCGCACGGCGCAGTGGCGTTGCCGCACGTCGTCACGCTCGTGCTGCCCAGAGCCTGCCCTGAGCTTGACGAAGGGTGGTTGCTGTGTAGATAGTTCATTGTGTCGGTATTATCATCGTTCAGCGACACCCGCATCACAATCGGCTTGCCATTCGCATAATAGTACACTTGATACATTTGGTTTGCCCACGGCGGGGGCTGAGGTAAAATCGCGCCCTCGGTTTGCTTCGTAAGCAGGCCTTAATCTTTCTATGGCATCTTTCTCTAAGTGAACATTGTCTTTAGCGTGTATAACTTCCTATGAGCAGCGACCGTCCGCCAGCGGAACTGAACGATTGGATTGCGCGCGGCGCAACCGGCGAGGAGCCGGCCTGCGCGGCGTTGTTTGACCATTACTATCCACAGGTGTTTCGGCTCTCGCTCGGGTTGCTCAACGACTGGCACGACGCGGAGGAAGTGGCGCAGGACACGTTCGTGTACGCGCTGAAAAACCTGGCGCGCTACGACGCCACCCGCTCAGCCTTTCGCACCTGGCTGTTTACCATTGCCCTCAGCCGGTGCCGCAACAAGCGCCGCCGCAAACTGTTCGAGCTGTTGCCGCTCGAAGCTCTGGCGACCGAAAGCGTGGCCGTGCCCCGTGAAGTCGAGTCGGCGTTGGAACGGCGCGGGGTGAGGCGAC
>JBQTJD010000199.1:0-7764 GCA_052387475.1 Anaerolineales bacterium
TCGAAAGGGTCAGTTTTGACGAGCCTTACCCCGCATGCTACACTCTCATCCCATGCGTTGGGCACGTATTATCTGGATTGTTGCCGCGACTCTTGTTCCCTTCGGTGAGTCTCAAATGGGCAGGGCGCAGGGCGAAAGCCGGGTGGAGATCACAGCCCCTCTCCCCGGCACGTACCTGCAGGGCGGCACTACCATCCGAGGCTCAGCGTCGCATCCATCCTTTGTGCGCTATGGGTTGGCATTCACTTACGACTCAGATTTAACGGGGACCTGGTTCTCAATTCAAGAGCCTAGTTCTACTGCGGTGGACGACAACGGCATTTTAGGTCAGTGGGATACCACCGGGCTGACCGATGGCACCTATGCCCTACGCCTGCGAGTCTACGTAAATGAACGGGATTACCTAGAGGCTGTCGTGCGTGGGCTTCGCGTGACGAATTTAGCCAGTACTGCTACCCTTACACCCGCGCCCACTTTCAACTTAGTGTCCACCGCCACTATAGTCCCGGGCCCCACTGTGACTGCGGTGCTGCTCAACACCCCGATTCCGCTAACCGTCCGCGAGGCACTGGAATCTTCCGCCGCAAATGCGGTATCATTTGCAAGTACAAGTTTTGCAACGGCGCAGTACGAAGCAGCCTTCTGGAATGGGGTAACGCTATCGTTCGCGCTGTTTTCAATCTTGGGGGTTTATTGGGTGATCAGGTCTGTGCTACGCCAAGTCTGGCGTAACCGCCATGATGGTGGATCCTAAGCAGGGCAACGCCCTGCAAAATTACGAGGTCAAAGTGTCAGAAACGCAGCAGTTTTTGATTGTCGGCCTGGGCAATCCCGGCCGAGACTATCGGCTGAACCGCCACAATCTCGGTTTCATGGCTTTAGATGAAGTGGCCGAACGACACGAGATGGCGGGCTTTACGCGCAAACAGGGGCGAGCACTTTATACGACTGGCAGTATCCACGCATCGCCCGTCGTTTTGGTAAAACCACAAACCTACATGAATCAATCGGGCGAGGCGGTCAGCCAGCTCATGCGCTTCTACAATGTACCGATTGAGAAACTGTTGGTGATTGTGGATGATTTGTCGATCCCATTTGGCAGTTTGCGGCTTCGCCCGCGCGGTACGGCCGGCGGGCAACGCGGGCTTCAGTCCATCATTGACATCATCGGTTCGGATCGGTTTTCACGTTTGCGCCTTGGCATTGGCCGCCCGCCGGGCCAACTGCCCAGCTCGTCCTTCGTTTTGCAGGATTTCAAACAGGGCGATATGGATGTGGTTGACGTGATTTTGACACGGGCCGTGGATGTGGTGGACTCCTTCGTTAAAGATGGCCCACAATTGACCATGAGCCGCTTCAATGGTCCCGCCAACCGCGAAGGCTAGCAGCGGCGCCACTCCGACGCGCGGTTGGGCGGATGGGTCTCCCATCCGCCTTTTGATTTATGGATCTCAGCGGACTGCTTCCCTCACTGCGTGAATTACCTGGCTACGCCGAGGTGCGCGCTACATTGGATGGCGCCAGCTTGCAGTTCCCCAGCTTGAACTTGCCGCGCGCTATCCGCGCACCATTGGCTACCGCCCTCGCCGAGGATGCGGACCGCCCTGTACTTCTCATCACTGCCCGGCCCGACCGCGCCCTCACACTGGTTGAGGAACTGAATGTGTGGTCACCGGCGCTGCGCGTGATTCAATTTAACGAGCCTAATCCGCTTTTCTACGAGTCGGCGATCTGGGGCACTCGTACCGTGCGGGCACGCATCGCCTCCTTATCCGCGCTGACGCTCTATGCAGGATTGACCGCGCCTGCCTTCCTCCATCCCGTCATTGTCACGTCAGCCCGGGCGTTGATGACGCGCACACTGCCCCGCCGCGAGTTCATGGCGCACACCCGCACCTTGCAAATCGGGCAAAGCGTGCGCTTGGAGAAACTACTGGAGGGGTGGGTCGAGATCGGATACGACGCGCACAGCATTGTGGTGGAACCGGGCCAGTTCTCGCGTCGGGGCGGCCTTGTGGATATTTATCCGATGGCGGACGAATGGCCGGTGCGCGTCGAACTGTTTGGCGATGAGATCGAAACTATTCGGCGCTTCGACCCGGCCACCCAACGATCGGGCGAGAAGCTCGACCAGGTTACGATTACGCCGGCGCGCGAGGGCCTGCCGAAGTTCAAGCCGCAGGGCCACGAGTCTCTCTCATTGGAGACCCTCATCCCCCTCATGTATCCACCCGCCAGTCTGCTCGACTACTTGCCCAATCACGCGTTGGTGATGGTGGAGGACTGGGCTGAGCTGGCGGACACGGTTTCCGAGTTGGAAGAACACGCAGTGGAGCAGCGTAATTTGCAATTGGAGGCGGGCACGATTGCCGATGACTTCCCCATCCCTTACCTGACCTGGGCTGAGTTGCAAGACGAGTTATCAGACCACGCGCCACTCTCACTTGGGCCACGCCCAGATGACTCAAGCGCGCCCACATTCGACTTCGGCGCACACATTCATGCCGGGCCGCGCTTTGGTGGGCAGGTCAAGCCGCTGCTCGATCAACTCGATCAGATCACCATCGCCGGGGCCGCCGTCGTTGTCATCTCACGCCAGGCGCAGCGCCTCGCAGAATTGTGGAACGCTCAACACCGGCTAGCGACACTGACCACTGCGGTGACACAATCACTCGCACCGGGAACCATCACTTTCATTACTGGCGCGCTCTCTGAAGGGTGGCGATTGGAAATAATGGATGAAGACGAAAACGCTTCATCCTTGCAGTTGCTCACCGACGCCGAGATCTTTGGCCTGGCCCGGGTGCGCGCCCCACGCCGCGAGAAGCGCGCCATCACCGCACCTGAGGCCAACTACGCCCACTTCATCGCCGGCGATTACATCGTGCACGAGGACTTCGGCATCGGGCGCTTCCGCGAATTGGGCAAGCGCACGGTGGACGGGCTGGAGCGCGAGTATCTGGTGCTTGAGTTTGCCGAGGGCGACGAATTGTATGTGCCGGTGTATCAAGCCGACCGGCTGACCAAGTACGTCGGCACGGATGAGCACCCACCCACTCTGTCACGGCTCGGCTCGCCGGAGTGGCACACGGCCAAGGGCAAAGCCAAACAAGCGGTGGAGGAGATGGCGCGCGAACTGCTCGACCTGTATGCGCGGCGCGAGACGGTGGGCAAACGCGCTTTCAATCCCGACTCGCCCTGGCAGGCCGAACTCGAAGGCTCATTTCCGTTTGTCGAAACTCCCGATCAACAGCGCGCGATTGAGGAAGTCAAAGCCGACATGCAACGCGCCCGGCCGATGGATCGCTTAATCTGCGGGGATGTGGGTTTTGGCAAGACCGAGGTCGCACTGCGCGCCGCCTTCAAGGCGGTAACCGATGGCCGGCAGGTTGCCATCCTCGTGCCGACGACGGTGCTCGCACAGCAGCACTATCACACCTTTCAGAATCGGCTGGCGCCCTACCCGGTCAAGGTCGAAATGCTGTCGCGCTTCCGCTCGCCGCAACAGAGCCGGGCGATTCTGCACGAATTGGCCGAGGGACAGGTGGACATCATCGTCGGTACACACCGGCTGTTGCAAAAGGACGTGCAATTCAAAAATCTTGGGCTGGTGGTTGTGGATGAGGAGCAACGCTTTGGCGTGACGCATAAAGAAAAGCTCAAACGCCTGCGCACCGAGGTGGATGTGCTGACGCTGACCGCGACGCCCATCCCGCGCACGCTGTACTTCGCCCTCACCGGCATCCGCGACATCAGCACCATCAACACCCCGCCAGAAGAACGGCTGCCCGTCCTCACGCACACCGGTCCGTACAACGAGAAGCTGGCGCGGCAGGCCATCCTGCGCGAACTCGACCGCGGCGGGCAGGTGTTCTTCGTCCACAACCGGGTACAGAGCATCGGCGTCGTTCACGAACGGCTCGAACGGCTGGTGCCCGAGGCCCGCATCGCCGTGGGGCACGGGCAGATGGATGAAGCGCAACTTTCGAAAGTGATGGACGACTTCAGCGAGGGCGGGCTGGACATCTTGCTGTGCACGTCTATCATCGAGTCGGGTCTGGATATTCCAAACGCGAACACCTTGATCGTGGATCGCGCAGATATGTTTGGGCTGGCGCAGTTGTATCAATTGCGCGGGCGCGTCGGGCGTAGCGCGGCGCAGGCGTATGCTTACTTCTTCACCGATAAAACCTACCGCCCCACCCCAGAGGCGCGCGAGCGGCTTGAAACATTGGCCGAGCAGACCGACCTCGGCGCGGGCTATTCGATTGCGATGCGCGATCTGGAGATGCGCGGGGCAGGCGACATCATCGGCCCGAAGCAGAGCGGGCAAGTGACGGCGGTGGGCTTTCACCTGTACACGCGGCTGTTGTCGCAAGCAGTGCGCCAGCTCAAGGGACAAGGGACAAGAGATAAGGCGCAGGAATCCACGGCGGCGGAGTTGGGGGCTTCGGCCAACATTGAGTTGCCGCTAGCGATTTCGATCCCGTCCGATTACGTCGAAGATCGCAAGGTGCGCCTCGGGCTTTACCAGCGGATGGCAAACGTGACCGAGGAGCGCGATTTGGAAACGCTGTCAGCCGAACTGGCCGACCGATTTGGGCCGGCGCCGAGGCCGGTGGACAATCTGCTATATCAGTTGCACGTCAAACTGCGAGCGGTACGGGCGGGCGTACTGGCGGTGGGCAGCGAGAACGGACAAATTGTGCTGACGCTTGCGCCGATGGATGAGTTGGATCAGGCGTATCTTGAGTTTAGTTTGATCGAGGGCGCGCGCACAAGCAAGAACCGGGTGTGGCTGCCGCGCCTGCCCGAGGCCGAGTGGCGTGAGGCGTTGCTGAACGTGCTGGCGAAGTTAGCTGAGGGCAAACAGCCTGTCACTGCCACTGCGTAGAATTGAACCGCGAAGTCGCAAAGGGCGCCAAGACTTCGCTTTTCACTTCGCGCTCTTCGCGTCTTCGTGGTAAATCCTCCGCTCTCGCTTTATAAACACCTCGGTCACTACCCAATCGGTCAGCGCCGGGAAAGTGGCATTGATCCACGCGGCCACGCGCATCGGCCACGACACGATCACTTCGCGTTGCGGATGACGGACGAGGCCGACGACGGCACGAGCGATGTCGGTGGATTTCGGTTGCAGGAAACGGGGAGTCGCTAACCGCGTTCGACGGTGAATGCCAGCCACCTCTGCGAACTCCGTCTCTGCAACCCCGCCGGGCGAAAGCACCGACACGTGCACCCCGAACGGACTCACCTCGCGCCGCAGCGCCTCCGAGAACGCTCGCACCCCCGCCTTCGTCGCGCAATACACCGAATACGTCGGCGTGCCGACAAGCCCGGCCATCGAGGCGTGATTGATGATGTGGCCGCTTTTACGCGCCAGCATGTGCGGCAATACAAGCCGGGTCAGCTCGATCACGGCCAGCAAGTTGAGTTGAATCTGCGTCTCCACTTCCTCAGCCATCAGTGTCTCCAGCCAGCCCAGGCGCGCGGCCCCTGCGTTGTTGAACAACACATCAATCCGCCCAAAGTGTTCGAGCGTTGCCGCGATGATGCGCTCGCGGTCGGCGCGCTGCGTAACATCGGCGGTGATGGCCAATGCGTTCGGCCCAAGTTCCTCAGCCAACGCAGCCAGCCGATCCGCGCGCCGCGCGACAAGCGCCACCTGCGCGCCCTGCCGCACAAATTCCCGCGCCGCCGCCGCGCCGATGCCGGATGAGGCTCCGGTGATGAGGATGATTTTGTTGTTCATGCGGGGATTGAGCCACGCCAACTTAACTTCCGTCTCGCCATCGATGCGGCTATGTCATACCCACGAAAACGGGTATCCATGTCATAGGCACTGGACTCCCGCTTTCGCGGGAGTGACAACTGCGAAATGTGAGGGGTTAAATTACTTGCGTCCCTTGGCACCCGGCTTGCGTTTAGGCCCCGCTCGGTTGAGCGGCGTTTTCTTCGCGGCCGCCTTTTTCGGCGTGGGCAACAGCGCCTCACTCAACACCGCGTCAATGTGCTCGACGAAGATGAACTTCAGTTCGCGCTTGGCGATGGCCGGCACGTCCACCAAGTCCTTGTCGTTCTTCTTCGGCAGGATGACGGTCTTGAGTCCGGCCCGGTGCGCGGCCAGCACTTTTTCTTTGATGCCGCCCACCGGCAGCACACGTCCGCGTAACGTGATCTCACCGGTGAGGCCGAGACTACGCCTGACCTTACGCCCCGTGAATGCCGAGATGAGGCCTGTTGCCATGCTGATGCCGGCGCTCGGGCCGTCTTTGCTGATGGAACCTTCCGGCACATGGATGTGCGTGTCGGTCTTTTCAAAACGCTTGAAGTCAATGCCCAACGTCTTGGCCTTCGACTTCATGTAACTCATCGCCGCGTGGGCCGACTCCTGCATCACCTCGCCGATCTGCCCGGTGATTTGCAGGCCACCCTTGCCGTCGAACAGCACCACCTCAATCGGCATCGTGTCGCCGCCCGCTTCCGTCCACGCGAGGCCGGTGACCAATCCCATCTCATCCTGCTTCTCGGTATCCAGCGGCGTATATTGCGGCGGGCCGAGAAATTTGTGCAGGCTGGTCGGTGTGATGCGGGCCGGTTCGGACTTGCCCTCGGCTTTGCGGCGCGCGACCTTGCGAAACACTTTAGCGATCTCGCGCTCGAGGTTGCGCACGCCGGCTTCGTACGTGTATGACCGAACAATAGTGCGTATCGCGGGATCAGTGAGGGAGACCGGCGTGCCGCTCAGCCCGTTCTCCTCCAGTTGGCGCGGCACGAGGAACTTGCGCGCGATGGTGAGTTTTTCCTCTTCCACATAGCCGGGGAACTCGATGACTTCGAGCCGGTCTTGCAGCGCGGGCGGCACGGTGCCAAGCGTGTTGGCTGTGGTGACGAACAACACTTTCGACAAATCGTAATCGGCATCGAGGTAGTGATCGGCGAACTCTTTGTTCTGCTCGGGGTCGAGCACTTCGAGCAGCGCCGCCGCCGGGTCGCCCCGGAAGTCGGTGCCGAGCTTATCTACTTCGTCGAGCATCATCACGGGATTGACCGTGCCCGCGCGCCGCATGGATTGCAGCACGCGACCGGGCAGCGCGCCGATGTACGTGCGCCGATGCCCGCGGATCTCCGCTTCATCGCGTACTCCGCCGAGGCTCAAGCGCACGAACTTCCGCCCGAGCGCATCCGCAATCGATTTGCCGAGCGAGGTCTTGCCGGTGCCGGGCGGCCCGACGAAGCACAGAATCGGCGCGCGCTTCTGCTGCTCGTCGCGCAGTAGCTTGCGCACGGCGATGTATTCGAGCACGCGCTCTTTGGCTTTGGGCAGACCGAAGTGTTGTTTTTCGAGCACGGCCTCGGCATGTTTGAGATCGAGGTTGTCCGTCGTCGTCGCCACCCAGGGCAGTTCGATGAGCCAATCGAGATATGAACGGATGATGCCGACCTCGGGCGACATGGGCGGCATTTGCATCAGCCGCTCCACTTCCTTCATCGCCTTGCCGCGCACGTCCTCGGGCATTTGCGCGGCGATGACCTTTTCGCGCACGTCGTTGATCTCGGCCGTCCATGTATCCGCCTCGCCCAGTTCGGTCTGGATGGCCTTCATCTGCTCGCGCAGATACATTTCGCGCTGGCCGCGATCCACTTCGTTCTGCACCTGTGAGTGGATTTGGTCTTCGAGTTCGAGCACATCCAACTCTTTGCCAAGCAGGATGCTTAGGCGCTGCAAACGCGCGGTTGGCTCAAAGATTTCCAGCACCGACT
>JBQTJD010000200.1:0-6277 GCA_052387475.1 Anaerolineales bacterium
ATTGAAATCCCAGTGCACGTGCTTGGTCTCGCGGAACTCGTCGAGGCCTTCCTGCCCCAGTTCGCGCGCACCGCCCGTCATCTTCATCCCGCCGAAGGGGCCGGCGTAGTTGTCGGTCAGTGGATCATTGATCCAGATCGTGCCGGCCTTGACGTTCTCAAAAAACTGTTTGGCTTTGAGCGGATCGCTGGTGAGCAGGCATGCGCCCAACCCGTACTCGCTGTCGTTCGTCAGCGCGATGGCGTCGTCGAAAGTTTTGTATTCCATCAGTGGCATAGCCGGGCCGAACGTTTCCTCGCGCATGATCGCCATGTCGTGAGTGACGTTCGTCAGCACCGTCGGCTCGTAAAACCAACCCCGGTTGATGCCCGGCGGACGCCGCCCGCCGGTGAGCGTTTGCGCGCCGCGCGTCCGGGCCTCTTCCACGTGCCGCTCCACCTTCGCGCGGTAAGCCTCCCCAATCATCGGGCCGATGTCGGTATTCGGTTCAAGACCCGGGCCGAGGCGCAGCGCACGCACGTGCTCAACCAGGGCTTCGGTGAATGGCTTCGCACGCGAAGCAGGCAAATAAACTCGCTCGGTGCTGGTGCACACCTGCCCGGCGTTGATGAGGGCGGCGTAACCGATGGCCTTGGCCGCCACTTCGGGGTCGGCGTCCTCCGCCACCACAAACGCATCCTTGCCGCCAAGTTCGAGGTGCAGCTTCTTCATCATCGGCGCGGCGAGGGAGGCGATGCGCTGCCCGGTGGCCAGGCTGCCGGTGAAGGCGATCACGGGCACGGCAGGATGGCGCACCAGCGGCTCGCCGGTCTCCGCGCCATAGCCGGTAACGACATTAACGACGCCCGGCGGCAGATGATCGAAGCAATGCTCGGCGAGGTAGAGCGCGGTGAGCGGCGTCAATTCGGAGGGTTTGATGACGACGGTGTTACCCGCCGCCAGCGCCGGGGCCACCTTCCACGCCAGCAACAAGAGCGGATAGTTCCACGGCACGATGCAGCCTACGACGCCGTACGGCTCTTTGATCACAAAATTGAACTGCGACTCTTCACCGCTCGGCAGCACGCGCCCGCGCTCGTGCCGTCCCAGTTCGGCGTAATAGTCGAAGGTGTTGGCGAGCCAATCCACCTCCTCTTCATTCTCTGGCACCGGCTTGCCCTGTTCGAGGGTGAGCAGACGGACGAGTTTGTGTTGATGGGCACGAACTTTTTCGGAAACGTCGTGCAGCCAGCGCGCGCGTTGATTGGCGCCCAGCCGTCGCCAACTGTCAAACGCCGCTGAAGCTGCGGCCACCGCGGCGTCGGCATCAGCGGGCGTGCCGCGCGGCGCCACATCCAGCACTTCTTCGGTAGCGGGATTGTGAACGGCAATTGTTTCTTGCGCGTGACCCTGCGTCCACTGGCCGTTGATGTACATCAGCTTCATTGCGGTGCTCCCAGTCTCAATCGTTCACCATGAACGGCACGGCCAGTCCGTGCTGCAATAGTTCCTGGTTGAGGTTGCGCGCGTTGGCCATCACCTCGAGGCGCGTCTTCGCCCCCGGCGCGTAGAGCACTTCGGCCAGATAGCGCCCGTACTTTTCCAGCTTGTAAGTGTTGATGATGATGAGCGTACCGGGCGGCACGGCCTGCTCGACGTAGGCCTTTGAAATCAGCCCAGCCTCGCGCGAGGGGCCGCGCGTTTCCGGCGTGTTCAGCCCTTTCAAGCGCAGTTGGGTCTCGAACCGCACGCGAAAGCCGAGGTCAACGTTGACATCAATCGTATCCCCATCGATCACCCGCAACACCATGGCAGCATATTGAAACATGGAGGCTCCTCAATGCTCGATTTGAGATGGCAGATTTTAGATCTCAGATCTGCCATCTGCAATCTGAAATCACTTGCCCACCGCAACCACATCAAAATAAAACAGCACGAAATAGCCAACGAGTAACACCAGCCAGCCGGCGAGTTGCACCAGGTCAAGCGTTTGCTCCCACGTCAGCGAGAAGTTGGCGCGCACCGTGTCGGTGATGGATTCGAGTTGGTCGAGCTTGTTGCGCACGCTGGCCTTCCACTCATCAATGTAAAACTCGTCCACGATGACGCGGTAGAGCTGAGCGGTATACCAATCGCCGATCAGCAGCAAGAGTTGCTCGCTCTTCTCAAAGTCGAGCAGCAATGCCAGCCGTTGCTCGAGTGAGTCGCGCAGTGCGCGACCGCCCAGCCCAAAGCGCCGCCGGCTCTGCAACTCATGCCGCAGGGCCTCTAGGTTGCGTTCAATCGCCCGATCAAGGAGCCGGTAGCGGAGGATTTGATAGTTGCCGAGTTTGAGCAGTTCAATTTCCGATTGAAAGTCAGCTTCCGGGTCAATGATCAGCGCGCCCTCCCAATCCACCACCGTCAGATCGGTGTCGGCGTAACGCGCGCGCGAACTGACGATTTGCCCGGCCTCGGCCTGGGTGAAAGTGCGAGCTTCGGTGCGCAGTAGCGTGGCGATCTCGCCCATGTGCGCGTCCACGAACGCATCCGGCGGCGCGTCGCGCTGCGTCACGCACAGCGCTGTGTATTCTTCCACGAACGGCCCGGCGTAGCCAGCCTCGCGGAGCACGTGCTCGCGCAAATCGGTTTGCAGCCGCTGCTTGTGCGCCGCCGCCGATAAGAGGTCGGACAATTCATAGTGGCATTCGATGGATTGCACCTGTTCATCGATCAGTTGCCGGCGCACGGCCACCCGCTGCGCTTGCAGCATTATTTCGCTGACACCAAGTTCGGCGATCTCGGTATCGAGGGCTTGAAAATAGGGGGCGGATTTGGTGAATGTCGGCGTCGCTTCGCTTACGCGGGCGGGACTATCCGCCGAAAGGCTGAACGGGAAAGCGATGAGATAGACCACATGAGCGTCAAGGCGCGGCGGCATACAAGTTCACGAAGAAACACGAAGGATGAAAGCTTCGTGTGCCAGCGCGGATTCTAGCTCAGTTGCGTGAGGCTTGCAGTCGCAGGGCTTCTTCGAGTTCGGGATGCGGCTGCCACTGGCCGTTGATGAAAACCTGCTGATCCCACGGGAAGACGATCAGCGCATCGCTGACCAGCGCGGTGACGTCGGGCACCGGGTTGGCCCATGTGTGGCGGACGAGGCAGGCCGTGACGACTTTCGCCGCGCCGAGGTCGAGGGCGCGCTCGGCCACAATGGCGAGCGTTCGGCCCGAGTCCGCGATCTCATCCACCACGGCGATATTTTTGCCCGCCACTGCCGGCGAGACGTTGACGTTCCACACCGGGCGCTCGAACATCACCGTGTCGGCCACGCGGCGCGAGAGCGCACACGGATACAGATCGCAGCGCAGCGCGGTAGCGACGCGCGTGGCCGGAAAGAGGCCGGCGCGGGCGATCCCGACCACGGCATCAATCTGCCGCGAGGCGAGTTGCTCGACCAAATGCGCCGACAGTTCGGCGAACCGCTCCCAGGTGATCGGCTCGACGCCCTCGCGTTGTCCGTAATCGTAGCTTTGCATCGTTATCCTGACGCCGTCGGCGCGGGCGTGGTTTCCATCAACGGCGCCAGCGCCCGGCGATACAAATCCGTTTGCAACCAGCCGCGCGGGTCACAGCGTTGTTTCAGTTCACGGAAGCGGCGCAGCGTAGCCTCGCCGAGGTAGCGTGCGGCGACCTCCGGCCTGAGGGTGCTATCTTTCGCGAAATAGAAGCGCCCGCCCGCTTGCAGCACGATCCCGTTCAACTCGTTGGACAGCGCCTGAACGCGCGCCCCTTGAGCGCGCGTCACCTTGAAATCCATCGCCAGCGAAAAACCATCGACGGCGTGCGTGAACAAAAACTTGTCGGGTCTGTGGCGTTTGGTCACGGCGAGCGAGGTCGGCAGGCCGCGCCGCTGGCATAGGGTCAGCATCTCCGACCACGCATCGTGAGCGGTCGCCAGCGGCAGAAAACTCTGATATTGAATCAGGCCGCCCGGCCCGTAGCTCCGCTCCCAGTTGGGCACATAGTCGAGCAGAAAATTGAAGGCGACGAGCGATTGCGCGTAGTGGATTTGCTGCTCGGTCAGGCGTGAGAAATAATACTTGGCGTTGTTGATGAGCGTCGTGCCGGCGCGGTTCATAAACGGTTGCATGAAGAACCATAACGCGCTCTTTGGCACGACCCCAAAGAACGTATCGGGCAGGGTTTGATACTCACGACGCAATGACCTGCCGGGCTGCGGGTCTTCGCCGGCGCGCAAATAGTCGGCGCCGTGAATTTGGCCGCGACCGAGATGCCGATCGCCAGCCGTGCCATCCAGCCAGCCGACGATGTAATCGTGATCGGCTTTGTAGTGGTCGAGGTCGTGCAGCATTTCGCCGAGTGATTGAACCGACCAGGCATGCACGCGCACATCGCCGGAGTAGATGCGTTTGAGCTTGAGCGTGATTGATGTGAACACACCCAGCAGGCCGGCGCTGCTGATGAGGGCGTGGAACAGATCGGCGTTGTGTGTGGGCGTGCAGGTGATTTCTTCGCCCGTGGGCAGCAGCGCGGTGAAGACTAACACATGTTCGCCGAGCGTGCCGGCGTGCCAGTTGTTCTTGCCGTGGATGTTCATAGCCAGCGCGCCACCGAGCGTCGGGAACTGTGTGCCTGAGACCACCGGCGGCCACCACCCATCTTCCAGCGTGTATTGCCACAATTGTTGAATGGTCACACCCGGCTCCACTCGGATGATGCCGGTGTGCGGATTCCACTCGAGGATGCGGTTCATACGTTGCAGGTCAAGAACGATCTGCCCAGCGTTGAGGGCGGCATCGCATAACTGCGGCCCGCACCGCGCAGCGCAATCGTCAACCCATGGCGCTCTGCCGTGCGAAACAATTCCGCAATCTGCTCTACGTGAGTGGGCCGATACAGATAAGCCGCGCTCCGAATGGAGTGGCCGAAGTTGTCGAGTGGGGTAAGAGTGTTGAGCATCGGGATGACGAAGGACGAAGGACGATGGACGAAAGACGAAAGCAAATCGCGACCAGTCTGCTTTCGTCCTTCGTCGGTCGTCAATCGTCAAAACTTCAATCGGCGAAAAATGACCGACGGCAGATTGCGCACCACGAACATGAGCAACCCCCAGCGCGCTGGGATGTAGATTTCCTGCTTGCGCGCGCGCAATGCGGCCACGATGTCGGCGGCGACCTGCTCGGGGGTGATCACCCAAAACAGGCGCGGTGCATGCTTGATCATATCAGTGGAAACAAAGCCGGGCTTGACGGTCAGCACTTGAACACCTCGCCGCGTGAGCCGGTTCCGCAGCGCTTCGAGATAGGTGGTCAACCCGGCTTTGCTGGTGTTATACGCCGGTGAACGCACCCGTCCTCGGTCACCGGCCACCGACGAGATGCCGACGATGTGTCCGCTGCCCATCTGCTCAAAGACTTGCGCCGCCGGGTTGAGCCACGCCAGGGCGCCCAGCAAATTGACTTCCAGCATCTGCCGGTCTTTTTCGAAATTGTACTCGCTCAACTCCACCGGCAGCAGAATCCCGGAGTTGTATACGACCACATCCACCCGCCCGAAATCCGCCAGCATCCTCTGAAAAAGTTCCGGCGCTTCGGCGTAGTGCGTGACGTCGTGCGGATAAACGCGCGCGCAACCCAGGCTGTATTTTGTGTTGAGGTCGTTCGCCAGCTTTTCGAGCAGTTCGCCGCGCCGCGCGACAAGCGCCACGCGATAGCCCTCCGCCGCCAGCTTGCGCGCCAACGCCTCGCCAATACCGGATGAGGCGCCGATGATGAAAACTGTAGGGATGGGGGTGAGTGCGGAAGCCATGTGGAAGTAACCAATAACGCGTTATCGGTTATTGGTTATCTCTTGCAATAGAAATGAAATCCGCCAGCGGGCCATAAGCGGAGGTCACCGCATCGCCGCCGATCTCGCTCACCGTCAGCCCGTAAATCATATCCATCTCAAACACCACAATCGAACTGGTGCCGTTGACGCTCGCGAGCACATCGTCGGCCTCGACTTGCTCAGGTGTCACGCTGGCGACGACCTTGCCGCCAGCTTTTTCTGCTTTGCACACGAGTTTGTACGGCTTGCCCTCGGCGCGCGCCGCCCGCACCATATCTCCGCTGAGGTGGCGAATGCCGACAGGCGCAATGGTCTGCGGGGTCACCGGCACATCCATCAACACCGTCGCCAGCGCAGCCACCTTCACCGCCGCGTCCCAGCCATCCACATCGGTGCTCGGGTCGGTTTCCGCCACACCGATGTCTTGCGCCTTCTTCACGGCGTTATCGAAGCTTAGCCCCTTTTC
>JBQTJD010000201.1:0-4081 GCA_052387475.1 Anaerolineales bacterium
GGCAGCGCGGGCAGAAAGTAGAAGCCGGCCAAAATCAGCGCGAGAAAGGGAATGGTCACGATGCCGAGCAGCAGCCGCAGCATTGTGGTGTTGACGAGGTAGCGATTGGCATGCGCGCGGTCGCGGCTGACCTCGCGGGTGAGAAAGGTGTTGAGGCCATAGTTGGTGATGATCTCGAACCAGCCGAAGATGACGACGGCGTAGTAATACTTGCCCGCGTCCGCCGGGCCAAGCACGCGCAGCATGAAGGCGGCGAATATCAAATCAATCGCGCGGTTGAGCAGGTTCAACGCCATCGGCGCGAGCGAGTTCTTGGCGATACGGCGCGCGGTCGAATCGATCTTGCTCTCTTGATAAAACAGCCGCCACGCCCACACGCCGAGCAAAAATAGCAGCGTCACCCCGGCGATGAGTGAGCCGATGCCGCCCAGCCGCACGCTCACCGGCGTGTACTTGAACCGCACCGTCCACTCGCCGGCGGACAGCGTCACCCCGCGAAAGTTTCCGTTCACCCGCACGATGACGGCTTCGCGCTCATCGGCTTCCGCGCCACCCAGCGGACGCACGAACGCCTTCCAGCCCGCATCGTAGGCGTCGTTCAGCATCAGCCAACTCGGTTCGGTCGTTACCGCATCGACAAACACTTCGTTGGGGGAGTAGCGGAGGCCGACCACCGGTTGCGGCGCAACTTCCAACGCAAATTCGGGAGGCGCGAAGCCCGCGCCGAGAGCATCTTGCGGCGCGACCATCACGTAGCGGCGTGGATCAAATTGCTGCACCGCTTGCGCGAAGTCGTCCACCGCCAGCGTCGCGGTTTGCGGCAATAGATACGCGCGCGACAGCGCCGTCTCGTTGCGGTAAATTTTCACTTCACCGTCGAACACCAGCGTATATTTTGGATTGGGGATATCGGTCTCGGTGACGACGTACTTGACGTTGAGCAGATCGAGCAGCGGCGAATCGAGCGCTTCGAAACGGTTGAGTGGCGCGATGCGGTTGAAGAGCAGTTGATATTGCTCCTGGATTAACCCCATGTAATCGGCGTACTGTCGCGTGAACAGCGAGTCGTAGCCGCGCACGTCTTGGAAGTTGAAATACCAGCCGACGTTGGCGCGGTACGTGTCGCGGCCTCCAGGGTCAAAGGTCGTAAAGCGCCATAGCGACTCATCCTGCTGAAGAAATTGCGCCGAGGGCGGGACGTAGGCAAGCAGCTTGGGGTCGGCGGCGGGATTGAACCCCCACCCGGCGACGAGCAGATCAAGCGCAAGCACGCCGATGGCGGCGCGCCCCAGCCACGCGCTTTGACTCAGCCGCAACACCAGCCCGGACGCGATCAGCATCACCGCGAAGACCGCGATCCACGGGGCCGTGTACGAAAAGAGCATCCGCCCGTCGGTGAAGGCGCGGTCGGCGAGCGCGAGCTGCTTCACCACGCCCTCCATCGCGTCCGCAATCTGCCCGTAGCCCGCGTACGTCGCGATCAAGCCTAACAGGATCATCGCGCCGCACGCTACCGCTTAATTTCCCAACAGCGCCGTAAAATTCCACAATCCGCTTTCGTCCTTCGTCCTTCGTCCTTCGTCTCGCGTCAGCAGTTCAAGCCCATACGCGCTCAACACCACCACGCTCAACGCCAGCGGCCACACCCAGCGGAAGGCCGAATGCAGTTGATTGATACCCGGCAGCCAAAAGATCAACGCGTACAGCGGCGTGCCAAAGGCGAAGGCGAGGGAGACGAGGGCGAGGAGGGTGAAGAAAGGAACGATGACATTGAAGGATTGGGTGATTGAGTGATTGGGTGATTGTTGACGGAGTGAACGCGCCCAAGCAATGATGGCGACGGCGCTAAGCAGCAGCGGCAAAATACCGAGATAGGTTCCGCCCTCAACGTAGTTCTTGATGCCCCAATCAATTGTCGCGTTATTAAGTGGTGCAGGCGTCCATTGAAAGTTGAAGAGATCGAAATAAGCGTGATGGCTCGGGTTGCCGTAGAAGTTCGGGATGAGGAAAAGCAGCCCATGCCGCGCGGGAAAAGCCCAGTCGCGGATCTGCTCGAAGGAAGCGCGACCCGTGCGGAAGCTGTTGCTGGCGAGTTCGTACAGCGGCACGAACTGCACTGCCGCCAACGCGAGGCCGAAGACCGCCAGGCCCAGCATCGCCAGCGCCGGGCGCAGGAGACGCGCCACTGGGAGACGTGCCGCCGGCGCGTCTCTACGTTGCTGACGGTAAATCACCCCCAAGCGCCACGTCGAGTACGCGCCGGACACCAGCAACGTGTAATAGGTGATCTCGACATGCCCGGCCAGAATCTGTGCGCCGAGGGCAAAGGCGCCCAGCACCATCCATGGCACGGTGGCCGGGCGGCCTGCCAAGGGTTGTTGCCGTGCAATGAGTTCGAGGCAGGTGAGGATGAGCGGCAGCCACGCAGCGGCGGCGATGATCATTTGAAAGACCACGCTCACGACCATGAAGCTACACAATTGATAGAGCACCCCGCCAAACGCCGCGCTCAACCGCCGCAGGCCAAGTACGCGCAGAAAGATGTAGGCGAACAACCCGGCAATCCACAACTGCGACACGGTGAACAGCCCATACGCGCGGGGCAGAGGGAAGAGGTAGTAAATGATCGAGAACGGATATAGCGCCGAGTGCTGGCCGGCGGCGAGGAACGGCACGCCGGTGAAAAGATACGGGTTCCACAGCGGCAGTTCACCGGCCTGAATGGACTCGCGGATAAACTTCTTCCACAGATAGTTTTCGAGGACGAGATCAGAGAGTAATTCGTTGTGTGGTGGGCCGCTGATACCAAACTGCGCCCGCGCGCTGCGCCACGGTTCGTAGGCCGTCAGCGCATCGGCCGGGATGAGGGTGCGGTCGCCGGCTGACACCGGCCAGAAGAGGAGCAGTGGCAGGAGCAGCAGCAGAAGGGCGACGAGGAAATCAAAACAGTACCGCTTCAACATCAGAAGTGAAACGTGAGGCGTGAAACGTGACGCTGTGTCGGGCACAGGCTGAGTCGACAATCCAATACCTGATAGTGCCAGCGCTCACGTTTCACGTTTTACGGTCTTTTGGTGTCAGCCCCCGATGCCGCCACCCCACCTCCCACACGCGTAGCGCCGCTTCGATCTTCACCGGCATGCTCATCTTGCTGTGCCCAATGCGCCTGTCTTCAAAATAAATCGGCGCTTCGAGCACGCGGTAGCCCAGGCGCTCGGTCACATATGAGAGCTCCACTTGAAAGACATAGCCATTGGAAACAAATCGGCTTAGGTCCATGCCGATGAGGGTAGTGCGCCGCCACACGCGAAAGCCGGCGGTGGCATCGTGGGTGGTCAGGCCCAAAATCGTGCGCGCAGCCCACTTGGCCCAGCCCGAAAGGAGTTTGCGGCCCAGGCCCCAGCGCCGGTCGGTGCTGCCGCCGGGCACGTAGCGCGAGCCGATGACGACGTCATACGACTCCAAGCGCCGCGCCATCTCCGCCAAATAGTCAGGTGAGTGCGAGAAGTCGGCATCCATCTGGATGACGGTCTCGGCCCCCATCTCCAGCGCCCGGCGAAATCCTTGCACATACGCGGTGCCCAATCCCAACAATCCGGGCCGGTGGATGACGGCGAGACGCTCGGGGTAGGCGCGGGCCAGCTCATCAGCGATTTGCCCGGTTCCATCGGGCGAGGCATCATCGACGACGAGGACGGTCAGCGGGAGAGGCACCACCCACAGCGCCTCGACCATCGCCCGCAGATTGTCCGCTTCATTGTAGGTGGGCAGGACAACAACGATCTTCACAGATTACCCCCCTCGTTCCCCCCATCGCCGCGCGTCAAACCCCAGTGCCTTCAGATGTCTTGCGCGGCGATGGGGGGATGTAAGGGGGGTTGGGTAGCACATGAGACAGAAAGGGGCCTGACCCAGCATGCGGTCAAGCCCCGGTGAGCACGAGGGTGAGGTCGCGCAGCGTTAGCTGACCGGCTGCTTTGGCACCACGAGCACGCACGCGTTATCGCCACAGGCGATGCACTCGCGTTCATGGACTTTGAACTCGTGCCCGCCGGAAACCCATTTGAGGCCTTCTTGTAAC
>JBQTJD010000202.1:0-4810 GCA_052387475.1 Anaerolineales bacterium
GCCAGAGTTACAAAGACAAGTGATTGAGCTGTCATATTTTAGTGGGCTGACACGCCAGGAGATCGCACAGAAGATCGGCGAGCCGCTGGGCACCGTTCATACCCGCGCCCGGCTCGCATTACAAAAACTACGCGAATCGTTGCAGGCCGAAGGTATTGGTGAATAAGCATGGATAACCGTTTGGAAGACCTATTATCATTTTACGCGTTGGGGACATTAACTGACTCCGAACGGGCCGAGGTGGAGGCGTACATCGCTGTGAACGGTGAAGCGCGTGAGCGGCTATGGGAGCTTCAAGCTGCGGCGGAGGCGCTGGCGACAGCCACCACGCCGGTGCAGCCTTCGCCAGCGCTGAAAAGCAGGTTGATGGCTCGTGTGCACGCCGATGTGCGCCAGCGGGTCGTTACCAAACCGCAGACCGAGTCTGGTCTCCTTCGATTTTTCGACTCATTGCGCCAGCGGTTCGCGCCGGCGCTGGCTGTGGGCGGTCTCGCCCTGGCCGTAGCAGCGGCAGCCTGGGCGCTGACGCTCAATGCTGAAGTGATTCAATTGCGGGCGCAACTTGCGACACAAAATGAACTGGCTACCCAAGTGGCCGAGTTGAAGCTGGAGACCGAGTCGCTGCGGCAAGAACTGCAAGAGCAAAACAAAGTCCTCGCGCACCTGGCCTCACCTGGTTCATACACGGTCTCGATCGCAGGCACGGCGCAACTGCCTGAGGCCTATGGTCAGCTCATTAACGATCCAACCCGCCACACCACCGTGCTGGTCATTTCCGGGTTGCCGCAGCTTGAGCCGGGCAAGGTCTATCAGTTTTGGTGGATCAAAGGGGAGACGCCCATTGCCGCCGAAACCTTCGCCGTAGACGAACAGGGTCGGGCTGTAGTTGAAGTCTCCAGCGCGGAGACACCCACCAGCTACAACGCCATGGGCGTCACGGTGGAACCGGCGGGCGGAAGCCAACAACCCACCACCCAGCCCATCATGCTCGGGCAAATTTCGTAACCGACGATATTTCTAATCTTGAACCAGGTTCATTAAGTCATATTCGCGCGAAAAATTCGCGTTTGAGTATCGCACTCTTTTGTCTCACCAACGTCCCGCCATGCCCGGCGGGATGTTTGTTTTGCAGAAGATCGCTACGCGGCAGGATGCGTTTTGATTCTGTGCGGGCTGCGTCAATTTCCCGTTACATATCTCAATCTATATCTCCGTCTGTGCCTCTCATGCAATGTAAAGACTCCGTTTGAACGTAATACCGATTGAAGACTTGGAGCTTGGTGGAACAAAGAACGATCGCATACTTCCACGCCGGTGTTGACGGCGCATTGGCAGCCTAGTGGGCCAGGCCTTTGTGTCGTGGTTCAGCAACGCCGTAAGCCCTTAGGGAGGAGGTGCTATTTACTGGTTCCGTATCACTAAATCCATTTTCCTCGTTCCCATTTCGCGCACGTTTTTCCGAAAGGATCTACCTATGTCCAAGCTTAAGTGGGCCATCAACGCCCTGCTCGCCGGCTCGCTGCTGGCTGCTGCAATCGGGCTGGCCCCCGCCTCTCAGGCAGCCAGCCACCGCGAAGCCCCGCTGATCTCCATGGACCCCACCGCTGACATCACCGACTTTTTCATGTTCCGCTCCTACGAGGCGGGTCATGAGGACAAAGTGGTGTTCGTGATGAATGTTACCAGCGAGGAGCCCAGCTCCGGCCCGAACTACTTCAACTTCGACCCGAACGTGTTGTACGCGATTAGCATCGACAACGACATGGACGGGTACGCCTACGACCTTCAGTTTTACTTTCGGTTCCAAAGCGAGTACCGCGGTGTGCCGCAGGCGCTTGGGCTGTTCCAGCCCTACGTCGGCGACATCCCGGCCGCCGGCCTCGGCCCCATCACCGCGCTCGACGGCGCCGGCTCCGAAGGCCTCGGTCTGCGCCAATCGTACAGCGTGACGATGGTCAAAGGCCGCAACGCCGACGTCATCGCTGACGGGCTGTTCGCCGTGCCGTCCAACGTCGGCCCGAAGACTATGCCCGACTATGACACGCTCGCCGCTCAGGGCATGTACGAGATTGAGGACGGCATACGGGTCTTCGCCGGCCAGCGTGACGATCCGTTCTATATCGACCTGGGTGCGGTCTTCGACACTGTCAATCTGCGCTCGCCGGGCGTGGATATGCTCTCGGGCTTTAACGTCCACACCATCGCGCTGGAAGTTCCCATGTCCATGCTGACCAGCGACGGTAAAGGCGCCGACAGTGAACACCCGGTGATCGGCGCTTACGCCAGCACCAGCCGCCGCGCTACGACCGTATTGCGCGGTCGCGGCCAAGTCATCACGCGTGGCCGCTTCGTGCAGGTGCAACGCCTCGCCAACCCGCTCATCAACGAGGTTATCATCGGCACCGAGGACAAGGACGAATGGAACGGCACCTATCCGCACTTTGAGTCCGACTTCCTCGACTACTACACGAATCTGCGTCTGGTGACGGCGCTGACGCTCATCACCGGCATCCCCGCCGTGCCCATTGACGGCCTCGGCGGCATCCTGCTGACGTACGGCAATCCGGATGACATCCTGTCTGAATTGCTGCGCCTCGATCTGCGCGTCGAGCCGGTGGCGTTGGCGGATCAAAATCCGCTGACGATCCTCGCCGGTGACGGCGCCGGCTGGCCCAACGGCCGCCGCCCGATTGACGATGTGACCGACGTCGCCCTGCGCGTCGTCGGCGGCACGGACTACATCAACGCCGGCGTTGGTGATAACGTGAACGTGAACGACAAACCTTTGCCCGATACGTTCCCGTTCATCGCTTCACCGCATGATGGTCGCAATCGGTTCCACGCTAATCCGTAAATCGTCAATGGTATTTTTAGGGGCGACAGGCCGGTCGCCCCTACAGCGGAGATTAGGATGCAACTCTTGAGGAATGATCGCCTAGCCAATCGCGTGATGCTGGGTCTGGTCGCAGGGCTGGCGCTGGTGCTCGCGGGCTGGGCATGGGTCCGGTGGAATGCGCCAGAGACGGCGCGCCCGGCTATCAGCCAATACTTTTCCGACACGGTCGCCCGCAGCGCGACGGCATTGGATGATCGCATCACCAAGTTGCAGCACCACCTCACCGACAAACCCGAGGATTGGCCGGCATACGGTGAGCTGGGCCTGGCGTATCTGCAAAAGGCGCGCGAAACGGGCGATCCGTCGTACTATCAAAAAGCAGACGCGGCTCTGCAAGAGACGTTGGCCCACAACCCCGGCGACTATGGCATGTTGAGCGGCATGGGCGAACTGGCGCTGGCGCGGCATGACTTTGCCGCCGCGCTGGAGTGGGGCACCCGCGCGCGCAGCCTTAACCCCAACCGCACCTATGCGTTCGGCATCATCGCCGACGCGCAGGTAGAGCTTGGTCGCTACGATGAAGCGGTCGCCACGTTGCAGCAGATGGTGGACTTACGGCCCGACCTCAGTTCTTATTCCCGCATCTCCTACCTGCGCGAACTCAACGGCGACACCGAGGGCGCGCTTGAAGCGATGCAGTGGGCGGTGGATGCCGGCGGCTCCACCGCGGAGAACACACTGTGGACACGCACTCAATTGGGGCACTTATTCTTCAATAATGGCCGGCTGACCGAAGCGGAAACGGAGTATCAGCGCATCCTCGCGCTCGACCCGAATTACGTCCACGCCCTCGCCGGACTGGCGCGGGTGCGCGCCGCGCAAAATAAGTTCGACGACGCCATTGGCTTGTACACCACGGTCACTGAGCGCATGCCCCTGGCCGAATACATCGTGGCTCTTGGCCAAGTACACGAAGCGGCTGGCCGCAGTGCGGAAGCGCAAACACAGTTTGAATTGGCCCGCGCCATCGATCAGCTCTATCGCGCGCAGGGTGTGAATACCGATCTTGAGTACGCGCTTTTCCTGGCCGACCACGGCTCCGATGCTGAACGGGCCGATGCGGTGACGCGCGCCCGGCTCGGTTACGAGCAGCGCCCGACCGTGTACGCGGCCGATGTGCTGGCGTGGACGTTGTATCGCACCGGCCAATATACTGAAGCCCAAAAGTATGCGCAACTGGCGCTGCGGCTCGGCACTCGCGACGCACTCAAGTTTTTTCATGCCGGGATGATCGCGCTGGCCGTGGACGATTCAGAGCAGGCGCGTGACTATCTGCAAACCGCGCTTGAGATCAACCCGGACTTTTCGCTGCGGTTCGCCGCCAAGGCGCGCGAGGCAATTACGAAACTGGGGCGTTAGTTGCTGCGGCGCTGTCAAAAATTCGTTGTACACTGCGGCCCGTGAGCGACCACAAACTTGACGTTGCCCTGCAACGTCGCGCCACACTCTTCGCCGCCAACCACACCGATACTTTCCGATTGCTAAATCGCGCCGCGGATGATTTCCCCTCCCTCGCAGTAGATAAATTCAACGATGTGTTGATCGCGCACGCATATGACAACGCGCCGCCTGCGACTGCTATGCTCCCAGCCCTGGCCGAACGCGTCAACGCGCGTGCGGTGTACGTCAAGCACCGGCCCGCCGAAGCCAGCAAGCTCTCCGCTGCCAAACGCCAGCATCTCGCGCCGCCCATCCCGCTATGGGGTGAAGTGATTGACGAGACCATCGCTACCGAAAATGGCTTGCGCCACCTCATCCGCCCCGGCGCGGGGTTGAGCGTGGGGCTGTTCCTCGACATGCGCGAGTTGCGGGCCTGGGTGCGCGCGCACGCAACGGAGAAGATGGTACTCAATTGTTTCGCGTACACGTGCGGATTTGGCGTCGCGGCGCTGGCGGGCGGCGCGGCCCGCGCCG
>JBQTJD010000203.1:0-2192 GCA_052387475.1 Anaerolineales bacterium
TGTTCCTGCGCATCGAGGATCAGGTAGGCGGCGTAGGCCACGTAGTAGCCCAGGAACACGGCGCCTTCCCAGCGGGCGATCGACCGGCCGGTGAAGAAGACGGGCAGGCAGGCGACGGCGACCATGACCGGCCTGTCGAATGCGGCCAGCGACGCGGCCACGGGCAGCTCCACCGGGGCGACCACCGCCGAGACCCCGAGGACGCCGAGGATGTTGAAGGTATTGCTGCCGACCACGTTGCCCACGGCGATGTCCCGCTCGCCGCGCAGGGTGGCGAGCACCGACGTGGCCACCTCGGGCAGGGACCGGCGGATGTCAAGCAAGTTGTCGTCTCGATTTCATGCGGCTTGATCGATTATGCGTTGGCCGGCGATCCGTTTGGGTCTGAACGTTGGCAGTGTGACCGGCTCGGCAGGTTGCCAGTTTCGCGTCGCGCCTGACCAGCGCTGGGGGTGACAAGCACGTGCGGCCTGGTAGGTCGCGTGGCGGCGTGCCAGCAACTCAATATCGCGCCCTTGGTGGCGCTGCTCAGGCGTCACGAACTTCAGCGCACTGTGACGATGTTCGGTGTTGTACCAGCGCACAAACTGCTCCACCCAGGCTCTCGCTGCAGCGATACTCGCGAACGCCCACTCAGGGTAATCAGGGCGGTACTTCAGGGTCCGGAACAACGCCTCGGAGTACGGGTTGTCGTCACTCACGCAGGGGCGCGAGAACGAGGGCACGACGCCGAGGCGCTGCAACGTCGCCAGCATCGTCGCACCCTTCATGGGCGCGCCGTTGTCGGCGTGCAGCACCACCTCGCCAGGCTTGACCCCTTCGAGATAACACGCCTCCTCGGCCAACGCCGAGGCGAGCGCGGCGCTTTCTTCTTCATGGATCGAGAACGCCACTATCTTGCGGCTGTACACGTCCACCATCAGGTACAGGTAAAAGAACAGGCCGCGCACCGGGCTGCGTAAGAAGGTGATATCCCAACTCCAGATCTCGTTCGGCCCCGCAGCCACTCGCTCGAGCGGTTCGTAGCGGCGCGCCGGCGCACTGCGCAGGCGATGCGCGAGTTGGCGCGCGGCCCTCAAGATCCGGTACATCGTCGACTCGGACGCCAAATAACACCCCTCGTCAGCCAGTAACGCCACGACCTGGTGCGGGCTTTTGTCGCGATAGGCCGGCGCGTTCAACACCGACAGCACCATCGTTCGCTCGGCTTCGCTCAGCCGGTTTGCCGGCGCTGCCCGCGTGCCGCAACGACGGTCTTGACCGCCGTCGCGTTGCCAGCGCTGTACGGTGCGTAACGACAACCCCAACACCTCGCACGCTTTGTCCTTCCGGCACCCACTGCCCACCGCTTCGGCGACCAACTCCACCACGCGCGTCCGGTCGCCTGCCGCGATCATTCGCCCTCGTTCTCCCCCCAGATCGCAGCCGCTTTTTTTTTCAGCACCAGCAACGCCGCCGTCTCCGCCAGCGCCTTGTCCTTGCGCCGCAATTCCTTCTTCAGCGCGCGGTTCTCCTCGCGCAAGGTGCGCCTCTCTACCGCGCTCTCCCCGCTCTCCTGCGCACCCTCAATCAGTTCCCGCCGCCAGTGCTCGAGCTGGTGGCTGTGAACTCCACGCTCCCGGCACCATGCCCCGCGTTCCTCGTCGCTCAGACCGTGCGTTTCCAACAGCGCATCCAGGCGTTGTACACGCGTCCATGACCGCGACGTTTTCTCTTTCCTCACCAACGGATTTCCTCCAGCGCGACGATGAACTCTCAGCCAATTCTGAATCGTCGAACGGCCAACGCCAAACTCATCCGCTAATGCCGACTGCGACTCCTCGCCGCTCAGCGCTCTCTCTATCACTGTCTTCCGTATCGATCCTGAATACTCCATCGCTCTCTTCCTCCAGCCCCTGTAATACGTCAACTAGAGGCGACAACTACCCTGACACCGGGGGATGCCGGGCGCGGGATACCAACTAAGCGCCTTGATGCCCCGAAAGTTCCTGATCTCAATCGCCCGAACGCGCGCCATATCCTGTGCTCCCTATTGCGCCAGGTCAGGCCGCCATGCGGCCTTTTACCGGCATGATGTTGCCAGGCGCCGGATCAGATCTAGGCGCACTCTCTTTGGCGAGCCTCGCCAACGGCGCAATCACTATCTGCTCCCGCACTCGCCAACTGTCACCCGTGACGACATTGCACCCGCG
>JBQTJD010000204.1:0-1934 GCA_052387475.1 Anaerolineales bacterium
GCATCGAACGTCGCGCGGTCGGGCAGGTAGCCGGTGGGGTTGTGGGGGAAGTTGACGATGAGCAACCGGGTGCGCGGCGTGATGAGTTGCCGGAGCCGGTCGAGGTCGGCGTGCCAGCGACCGTCGCGCAGAGCCACCTCCCATAACGACACCTCGCAACCTACCGACCGCGCCACCTCGTACAACGCCTGATACGCGGGGAACATCGCCACGACATGATCGCCCGGTTGCAGCAGAGCATGCATCGCCACGTAAATGCCTTCGATCGGTGAGACGACGAGCGTCTCCGCCGCAATCACGCCCGCATACAGCCGCGCGATTTCCTCGCGCAACACCGGGTGACCGGCTGACTCGGTGTAGCCGAGCGGGAGGTTTTCCCACCGCTCCAATCCATCCGCATCGGCGTAGCTCAACAACTCGCGCACGCTCACACTTTCGCAATCCGACGCGCTGAGCAGATACGGCGCGCTGAACTCGTGCTCGGCAAAGTAGCGTTCGATTTTGAACGGGGCGGGGAGGGGCATGGGGTTTTGGATTGTTGATTTGTGATTGCTGATTTGATGACCGGCTCAATGAGGCAAGGCAGGGCGGGGGAGCCGGAATAATGGGCTGTTGAGTTTTTTGCTCAACGCGTGGTTAGCCAGCCCCATGCTATTGAACCGCATTGCTATTTGCCTCGCAACGCTTGCTAGTCAGCAAAAAGGAACTTAACCGCTTCCCGAAACCGTCTCTCGAAATCGGTCGGGAAGGTGTGTCCCTCGGCCTCATATTCAATGAACTGATAGGCAATACCACGCTCCGCCAACATCGGCAAGATGACCTCCAACGATTTGCCGATCCGATCCAGATCGTACGGACTATACAGCATTACCCCACAGGGCCGTTCTGTCAATTGGGTCAACAACCAGTTTTGGCGAAGGTGTGCCGCTCCTACCAAAACTGCGTGCCCGGCTCGCCTTTGAACGGGTCGACGACGTTGCGCGTAATCCAGCCGCCGTAGAAGCCGGCGGGCTGAGGCGTGACGCGCTCTCCGCCCACGTAACAAACATCCGTCAGTTGTGGGTAAAAAGCGAGATGATCCTTGATCGCCTCGTACTCGGGAACGGGTCTGGATAAAACCACGCGGCATTCGTCTCCACGCGGTCGCGAACGGCGAGAGTGTAATAATTGGCGCGGCCCTTCCACTGGCAGACCGAGCTGCGCGACGTGCGAGTGAAATATTGCAGTTGCACACGTTGGCCTCGGCCTGTCATTTCATCCAACTCTCATTCCGTCGCGGCTGGTGGGGCGAAAATCTCTGTGCTAGCATTGCGCCGATGTCGCTCACCGCGCTGGCTGACTCTTTCACCACCTTCACCACCATCTTCCTCGGCATCTTCATCGAGGCCGCGCCGTTCTTGATGCTCGGCACGTTGATCTCCGGCCTGGTGGAAGTCTTTTTCAACCGCGGCGACTTCAGCCGCTTCGTGCCGCGCAATCCATTCCTCGCGGCGCTGGCGGGCGCGGGGATGGGATTAGTCTTTCCGGTATGCGAGTGTGGAGTGGTGCCGCTGGCCCGGCGGTTGGTTCGCAAAGGTCTGCCGCTCTCGGCGGCGGTCTCGTTTCTGCTGGCCGCGCCAGTCGTCAACTTCATCGTCATCGCCAGCACGCTGGCCGCGTTCGGGCCGGGGCCGGTACTGTATGGCCGGATCGGTTTCAGCGTGTTGATTGCGGCGGCGACCGGGATGGTCTTCGGTTTTCAGCGCCGTCCTAAGCAGTTGCTGCTGCCGCAAAGCCTACCGGTGATAGCGGGGGCCAGCGGCTTGGCCGAAATCCCGCTCACGCCCGTCAACCACACGCCGCTCGCCGAACGCCTGCGCCGCATGCTCACCATTGGCGTAGATGAGTTTTTTGAGATGGGGCGCTATCTGGTGGTGGGTGGATTGCTCGCGGCC
>JBQTJD010000205.1:0-7544 GCA_052387475.1 Anaerolineales bacterium
TCACACTCTCGGCGGCGAGGGTGTGCATAGCCAGGTCGGGCGCAGCCGGTGACTCTCGCAGACGAACAGTGAGCGTGCCGCGATTGGCGCGCCCGTAGTTGTGTAATAGCACTTCAATCCGATACAGCCCGGGGTATGGGGCGATGAAACTCTGTCCGATGGTTTGCGCGCCCGCAATCTCTCCGACGGGTTGTGTGATAAGTGTTACCGAACGCACCTCTTGCCGCATCACGAGCGGCGTGCGTGCGAGTCCCCACAGCCACACGCTCGCTGCACTGACTGCGGCGATGATCCAAATCCCAACCGAGAGGCGCTGTGTCGTCATCCGTAGAAAAAGGGCTTGAGGGTCAGGCTGAGGCTGATCGCATCCTGCACGATGAGCGCGGCGAGGAAGGCCTGCGGCAAAACGGGCTGCCAGCGCGCCGGAATCCACTGGCGTATTCCCACACTCAGCAACACGCTCATTGGGATCAGGACCGTCATCATGTAGCGGCCTGGCGGGTTGAAGCGTGGTAGCAATAACGCCACGACCACGCTCTGCACAAACGCGAAGGCCACCGCCAGCACGCAAGTCAATAGAGTAAGGTGTTGAGCAGTCGTCAGCGCGCCAACGCCACGTAGAGCGCGCACGGTCAGTCCAAGCAAACCGATCACGGCCACGCCGACGAGCACACCGACGAGTTGATAATTCCACATCGGCAACAGCGGTCGCCCCCAGCCGAACTGTGACCAAATGTTGCCCAGCGCGATCAGTAAACGCGCTGGCAAGGCCGCCAAAGTCTCGGTTGGCAGCGGCGGACCATTGGTCAACGCCGAAAGATAGCCGCCGATGAGTTGGGCCACCGTCAACGGAAGGCTGACTAACCACGGCGCCGCCCAGCGCGCGATCATCGGCGCAAGGGCGAGGCCCGCCAGACTCAGCGCGATCAGCACGGCCCAGTGCCAGCTCCTCATCCGCCAACCTCGGCGCGCGCCCCATCGCCACAGCGCCCACAGGCACAACGCGGCGACAGCGAGCGGGATAATAAAAAAAGCTGAACGCTTCACAAAGGGTGCGGCCAAACAGCCGCTGACGATCAACACAAGGGCGGGCCAACGGAAGCCATGTCGAAAAAGATAAAACAGTCCAGTGATCGTCCACGCGGCGACGAAGGTGGCGAGATTATCGTTATTGATTACTGCGCTGATGAAGCTTTGCTGCGGCCAGAGCGCGACCAGAGTCGGAATCGCAATCTGCAATGGGCCATCATTCGGGAACAGCAAGCGCGCCGCGTACACCGCCAGCACGACCGTTCCTACCGCAAGCAGAGTGGAGATGAAACTGAAGGCGTAATACTGCACGAGCACCGGCTGTTCGGCGGTGAGCCGATAGAGCGGCGCGAGGAGTTGATAGTACAGCGGGAGTTGATAGCCCGATTGGCGCGGGCCGGCCAGTCCGGGCGGGTTTTGCGCGAGGGCGAAATCCAGATCCGGCCAATTGTGCTGAAAGATCTTGTGCCAATATTCACGCGCGGAGAGCGTCACCCGGCGCGTGACTTCGGGGAGGACGTCATTGGCATCCACTGGCACGCGGCCCATCTCTGCAATGAAGCCGATAAACTCGAAGTGCCCCGGCTCATCCGGCCCTTGCCACGGCGGCGTGACGAGACGATAGAGCAGGCTGCGGACGAGGGTGAGCGCCAACAGCAGCAGGATGAAACGCTTCATGCCAAGGCGAGCGGGTTAGGTCCCCTGCAAGCGTAGCACGACGCCGAGGGTGCGCGCGAGGATGAGCAGGTCGAGCCAGACGGAGCGATACTTGATGTAGTACAAATCCCACTGCAACTTGAGCGCGGCGTCCGCGACCGTGGAGGCGTAACCGTAGTTCACCTGTGCCCAGCCCGTCAGCCCCGGCTTGACGATGAGCCGCGCACGGTAGAACGGAATCTGGGCCTCCAACTCGTCGGTGAATTCGGGACGTTCGGGGCGCGGGCCGATAGCGCTCATATCGCCGCGCAGCACGTTCCACAGTTGCGGGGCCTCATCCAAACGCGTGCGCCGCAGGAAGCCGCCCACGCGCGTCACCCGCGCATCATCGGGCGTAGCCCAGCGCGCGCCCTCACGTTCGGCATCCGGCACCATGCTGCGAAACTTGTAGATGGTGAACGGCTTGCCTGCTTGCCCGAGCCGCGTCTGCCGATAAAAGATCGGCCCACGACCTTCGAGACGGATGGCGGCGGCGAGGAAGGGGAACAGCACGGCCAGGACGCACAGACCGATGAAGCTGCCGAGCAAATCCAGCCCGCGCTTAAACGCGTTGTACAGCACCCGAATGCGATTCTGATCCATATACGCAGCAATCACCCAATCCGGATCGAGGTGATCGAGCGGCACGCGCCCGGTGATCTGCTCGTACAGCGAGGTCATGCGGACGATGGGCAAGCCGCGCGCCCGGCAATCGAGCAGGGCCTGAAAGGTCGCGCCGCCGATCTCATCGTGAATGGCTAGCACGATCTCCGAGACGCCCAACGTTTCGATGGCCGACCGCAGACGTTCGTGCCCGCCCAGCACCGGCGTCGAACCGATGGCGGTGCGATGCTTGGCCGGGTCGTCATCAATCACGCCGACGACGGCATATTGCTCAGGCTGAAATTCCTGTAAGGCGCGGATGATTTCGCGCCCGGCCCAGCCGCCGCCGACGACGAGCAGGCGCCGTTGAAAGAGCGCTGAAGAGAACACGCGGTTGTAGAGCAAGCGCCACGCCAGACCCAGACCGATAGCGGCGAGGATGAAATATAAAATGGCGAGGCGGGGCAACGTGTTGGGCGGCGCGAGGAAGAACAACGCGAGGTAGAGCAGCAGGGCTAACCCGGCCACGCCGAGCATCTCACGAAACGCTTCGGCCAGGTGCGGCGCGCGCTGATAGTTGTACGAGCCGAGGTTGAGCAGCAACCAGGCTGCCGGCAGCAGGATCAACCACTGCGCGCGCGCTTGAACAAAGGTGAGCGAGAACGGTTCGGGCGCGGTGAACGCCCACAGCCATAAGGCCACCAATGCCGCGCACACGGCCACCACCGCATCGCCCACGATCAGCACCCGGCGGCGCTCCGGCAGGCTCAGGCTCCAGTACACGCGCATGCTCCGCATGAGTTGTAACACAGCAACAATCCCTCACTCCAACGCCAACCGTTTACGCCGCACCGCGCCACTGACCGCGCCGACCCACACGCCCCAGCCCCACGCAAAATGAATGGTCACGAACGCGGCCAGCAACGGCATCCACAAACGCCAACGCGTGTGCGCGGCGCGCGCTGTGAACGCCAGCAACGCGCCGAGATACGCCAGCCACGCCATCCCACACAGCCACGCGAATGGCGACCACACGATGGCGCTCAGAGTCAATATCACCGCCGCGCCCGACCACGCCATCGGCACGGCCTGTCGCCAGCGCAACGAGCGCGGATAGCGCCGCAGCATCTGCGCCTTCCACCAGCCGTAGCGCCAATATTGGCGGGCCAGATCCGGTAACGTGGCACGCGCGACGTAGCGAAAGCGGATGCGCGGATCGAGCCAGACGCGGCCACCGCTCGCGCGCACACGCTCGGCAAATTCATAATCTTCGTTGGTCAGCAGCACTTCATTATACCCGCCCAACTTTTCCCACAAAGCTCTGGCGAAGCAACCGAACGGAACGGTCTCGACCTCGCGCCCTGTGCTTGCGCCGAGGCGGTAGGCCGCATCGCCCGCGCCCAGCGGCGAAGTCACCGCCAGCGCAATCGCCTCGGCCAGCGCCGTTGGCGCGCCGGATTGAACGTCCAGGGCGCCGCCCACCATCGCTGCGCCCGACTCATCGAGTGCGCGTAAACAACTTGCCACGTAATCCGGTTGTGGATAGGAGTGCCCATCTAATCGAATGATGATCTCTCCGCGTGCGGCGGCGATGCCGGCATTCAGCGCGTGGGGGATGTGGCGCTGCGGATTGGGGATAACGCGTAGCGGAAGTGCGGCTGCTGATTGCGACCAGCGGCGTGCGACTTCCACCGTATCGTCGGTTGAACCGCCATCGGCGAGCACAATCTCAAAGTCGCGGAAGGTCTGCGCCTCCAATGCGGCGAGCACGGCGGGCAAGTGGCGCGCTTCGTTGAAGCAAGGGATGACGACCGAGACGTGCGGCGCCTTCATCGGCGCACGCTCAACCAGCCACCTCGGTGACGCAGCGCCGTGACGAGGCTGCCAGCCCAGACGCCGAAATACACCGGCGCGAAGAGCAGCGCCCGGGCAAAACGGCCACGTTGCGCCGCCGGCACGAGCCACAGGCCCAGTCCGTAATACAACACATCCACACCAAGCCAGGCCAGGGCCGCCACGCGCCACCCTAAGCCGAGGGGCAACAACAACGTGATCAGTAGTCCGACGACTTTGAGCGCCGCGAATAGCGTGGCCGGCTTTAACAGCACCGCCTGCAACAAAAACCAGATCGCCGGGCCGCGCAACAGCAAGCGGGCGATGCGCGGCGCATAATCACGCCACACTTGCGCGAGGCCGCTCAACCAGCGCGCGCGTTGGCGCGACACCCGGCTCGCGTCCGGCGGTTTGGGGTCGAACAGTACGGCCTGCGCCACAAACGCCACACGCGCGCGCCGCTCGGCCAGCAGCAGCGTGAGTTCGACATCTTCGGTCTGCGTGCGCAGCTGCGGCAACAGCTCGCGCAACAGTTCGGTGCGGAAGGCCATGCCCGTGCCGCGCAACGGCGCCGGCCAACGCAGCCCCACGCGCAGCCGATCATCCGCGACTTGTGAGAGCGTTTCAGAGTATGCGGCCAGCGTGGCGGCAGTGGAGTGCTCGTATCCGATGGGATGCACGAAACCTTGCACTACGTCAGCGCCGGCAGCGAGGGCCTCACTGATATGTGCGAAGAAATCCGGTTGCACGGTCGTATCGGCGTCGAAGATCACGGTGTGCGAAAACGCCACGAGCACCTCGGCATGTTGGACGAACAGCCAACGCAGGGCCGCGCCCTTGCTGCCTTCTCCTTCAGCGCGTTCCAGCACCAGCGCGCCTGCCTGCCGCGCCAGTTCGGCGGTGGCGTCGGTGCAGTGATCGGCAATCACGATGATGCACTGCGGCGGCGGGACGGCAGTGCGCAGGCTGACCAGTGTCGCGTCGAGGACGGCGGCTTCATCGTGCGCGGCAATGACGGCGGCCAGGGTCAACGGTGTGGTCATGGATTCAACACGCGCTCGTACACGGCAAAGGTGCGTTGCGCCATCCGCTCGGCGCTGTATGCCTCGGCCGTGCGCCGGGCGGCCGCGCCAAGGCGAACCCGCAGCGCATGATCGCGCAGCAGAGACTCGAGCGCCGCTGCCAACGCTTGCGGATTATTGGGAGGCACCACCAAACCGTTTTCGCCCGAGGTGATCACGCGGCCATGATCGCCGACATCGGTGACCACGCACGGCAGCCCTGTAGCTAGCGCCTCGAGCAACGCAAACGCCAACCCCTCAAAGCGCGATGGCAACACAAAAATCTGGCTTTGCTGAAGATAGTGTGCCACATGAGACTGATGGCTTACAAACGTCACGCGCTCCATCAACTTAAGTTCGCGTACGCGCGCTTCGAGTTTAACGCGTTGGCCTCCTTCGCCCACAATCAATACCTGGGCCTCAGCTTGCAGACGAGCCAATGCTTCGAGCAGCACGTCGAGTCCCTTCTGATACTCGAGACGCGCCACGCAGCAAATCAGGGGCCTCGGCGGCGACGCTGGAGTGGTCACAGGATACTCATCAAACTCAATGCCATTCTCAATCACACACGATTTGTGTGCCGGCGCTACACCCAGCCGCCGTGCGATCGCATACGTACGCTGTGAAGCATAAATCACTGCCTGTGCCAGCGCGTGCTGTCCGATCCGTTCCGCAAGTTGATATACCCCGCGACGCTGATCATCCGGCGCGAGGAAATCATAGGCCGGCATTTGCACCGTCAGCACATGGGGGCGGCGTCGCCACCGTGCCGCCAACCCGGCGAGCAGCATCGCGTTGGGGCTATGCGTGTGAACGAGGTCAATGGAGTGTTCGGCGACGAGAGCCGCCAGCGCGTGCACGGCGCGGAGATCGAGGGCGCTGGCGGTGTGCCACTCGATCCACCGCGCGCCCATCGAGCGCGCTTGCGCCACAAAATCCGCCGAGCCTTGCCCGATGACAGTGAAGCGATACTGCTCGCGTGGCGCATGGCGCAACAGACTGAGCAAATGTCGTTCGACGCCGCCCACCTCCAATCGATAACCATACACCCAACCTACATGAACGGCCATGACCAGGGTTTGATCGGACGCAACTGAAAAGGATGACCCCCACGCCGATGCAGCCATGCGTAAGCCAACGGCCCGCCCACCGTCAGGGCCAGCGTGCGTCGCGGGCGCAACGGGGCATAGCGCCACGCTTGAAAAGCATAGCGCCGCGCGGCAGCGAAGTCGCGCGCCCAAAACGCACAGTACGCGGCTTGATAGTGACAGTTGCGCTGCGCTTCCGTTTGCAGCGCGCGAATGTGTGCGGGTAAATCGGCACGGGCAAACAGCTTTTGATAGATGCAGAGGTATTCGGGCGCGAAGCCGCCCACCGCGTGGGATGATTTGGCGTTGGTATGCAAGCGCAACGCTGCCAGGCGTTCGGGGAGATAAGCCAGCGTGTGGCGCACCCCCAACCGCAGCCAGTAATCGAAATCCATTAAATAGTGCAGCGACTCATCCAGATAGCCCTCGGTTTCAAGCACACGCCGGCGAAAGAACATGGCCGGCTGAGGGATGTAGTTGACAGCCTCGCGCACCAGCCGTGCGTAATTATAGGGTTGTGTCGGGTAGGGGCGGATGAGGGCGCCGCGCTCGTCCACGTAATCACAGTCACCGTACACTGCATCTACTTCAGGGAACTGCTCGAAGAAATCCGCTACCTGATTGAGTGCGCCGGGCAAAAGCACATCATCGGAGTTGAGATAAGTGACGATTTCCCCCTGCGCCTGTCGCCAGCCCTGATTGACAGCGGCGCTCTGCCCGCCGTCTGGCTCGGAGACCCATTGCAGCCGGTCACCGTAGCTATGCAATAACTCACGCGTGCCATCGGTGGAGCCGCCATCCATCACCCGGAATTCAATGCGGGCTTCGCGTTGGGCCAGCACCGACTCAATTGTGTGAGAAATAAAGGCGCGCTGGTTGAGTGAGGGCGTGATGATGGAGAACAGCGGCCCTGCCGAGCACACAGCTTAGTTCCGGTGGTGGGCGCGATACCAATCAATCGTCCGGCGCAGACCTTCTTTAAACGAGGTCTTGGCCCGGAACCCGAATTGATTCTCCGCACGTTGCGTGTTGAGGCTGCGCCGTGGTTGGCCGTTCGGCTTGGTGGTGTCCCAGCGAATCTCGCCCTTGAAACCGACCACCTCCGCAATCAAGTGTACGAGATCGCGAATGGAGATCTCCATCCCTGAACCGAGGTTGACCGGGTCCGACTGGTCGTAGCGTTCGGCGGCGAGCACAATCCCTTCGGCGCAATCTTCGACGTACAGAAACTCGC
>JBQTJD010000206.1:0-3643 GCA_052387475.1 Anaerolineales bacterium
CGCAAACGCATCCTGTTCTTACCTCGTAATCCCTCTTCCCTCCACCGTCCACACTTCACGCACGTTCTCCGCCGTCTCGCCCATCGAATCAATCCCGTGCAGCTCTTTCATCTTCGGATTGACGAAGCGCCAACCGATGGTGGTGTCGAACGCGGTGACGTTTCCGTAGGCCCATTCGGGGTTTGGTTTGGGGATGGCGTACGGTGAGCGCGTCATGCTCTCGACACCGCCCGCGAGACACACCTCTGCGTCGCCGGCTTTGATGGCGCGGGCGGCGGCGTTCACGGCGGCCAGGCCCGAAGCGCACAGGCGGTTGAGCGTCACACCGGGCACGCTGACCGGGAAGCCCGCGAGTAGCACCGCCATGCGCGCCACGTTGCGGTTGTCCTCGCCCGCTTGGTTCGCGCAGCCCAGATACACCTCATCAATCAACGCGGGGTCAAGCGCCGCGCGCGCCGCCGCCTCTTTCAACACCAGCGCGGCCAGATCATCGGGGCGCACGTCTTTCAACACGCCGCCGTGCCGGCCGATGGGTGTGCGCACGGCAGAGACAATCACAGCTTCGGGCATAAGAGCCTCCGGAAAGTGATGCAACGCAAGGTCGTCGTCGCCTGTATTTCGCTCTCAGCATTGTACATCCTGTAGTTGGCGCATGTCCGGTCTGGCTGTACAATTCATCTGCGTTTCACTGCTGCTCGAGAGGTTGCCATGCGTCACTCGGTTCCCCAGATCAATGTCCCCTCGCCCGACTGTCCGAATTGTGACGCTCCGATGAGCTTCACCCATACTGCCGATCTCGACCGGGATGGCAAGGTGTATCTCCTCTTCACCTGCACCCACTGCAACAAAGGTGAGCTGAAGTTCTGGAAGCCCGAGTGGCAGCAACTCACCGACCTCATCGTCGCCGACGAACTGTAGCCCAACTCAAACTCACCATTGAACCCGGTCTGGCATGGCCCTTGCTAGAATACTGCAACGGAGGGCCGCCATGCGTTTCACCATTCGCTCAGTCATCGCCGTTGCTGCGCTCGCTTACCTCTTCAGCGCCCGACCCGCGCACGCGCAACAAACTACCCACACCGTTCAGCCCGGTGAGAATCTCTTCCGCATTGGATTGAAGTATGGCGTGAGCTGGCAAGCGCTTCGGGATGCGAACGGGCTGGCCGGCACGACGATCTTCGTCGGACAGCAACTGATCATCCCGGAAGATGGCGTGATAACGCCACCGACTCCCACACCAGAACCGGACCCCGCCCCTCAACCTTCTCCCGCACCTCAGCCGATAAGCGGAGCGACATACACCGTTCAACGTGGGGATACGCTCTTCCGCATCGCTACGCGACTCGGCGTCAACATGTGGGAGCTGGCCGCCGCGAATCAAATCCGCAATCCCTCATTGCTCTACATCGGGCAAGTGCTCGTCATTCCCGGCGCGGGACAACCCCCGGCTCCGCCACCGACCGGCGGCGGCAAGCGCATCCTCATTGACATCTCTGAACAACATTTGTATGCGTATGAGGGCGAAATCCTTGTGTTCAGTTTCGTCGCGTCAACGGGTTCGCCGGGGTTGGATACGCGGCCCGGCAATTATGCGGTGCAAAGCAAAATCCCCAATGCGTATGGCGGCAACTGGAATATCTGGATGCCGAACTGGTTGGGGATTTATTGGGCCGGCAATTTGGAGAACGGCATTCACGCGCTGCCCATCCTGCCGGGTGGCGGGCGTTTGTGGGAGGGCTACCTCGGCACGCCGGTGTCGTATGGCTGCATCATCCTCGGCATTGCCGAAGCACAGCAGTTGTGGGATTGGGCGGAGATCGGCGTGCCGGTGGACATTCAATACTGACAATGAAAAATGCAAAATGAAGAATGCAAAACGGCGGCCTGTTTTTGCATTTTACATTCTCCATTTTCATTCCTTGATCAGCCCTTCCGCGATACACCGCTCCGCCACCTCGCGCAGCACCTCCGCCGGTTGCGCGCCGCTGACGAGATAGCGGTTGCCGAAGATGAACGCGGGCACGCCTCCCAGCCCGTTGCGATACGCCCACTCCTCATCCTCCATCACCGCCGAGTGCAATAGCGGATCATCGAGTGCGGCGCGGAACGCGGCTTCATCCAAACCCAGCCCGGTCGCAATCTCAGCCAACACGTTCACGTCACCGATATCGCGCATCTCCTGCCAGTGCGCGCGGAAGACGGCGTGGTGATAGGCCTCGCCCTGCCCGTGCGTAATGGCGAACTTCGCGCCGACGTGCGCCAACAGCGTTTTGCCTGGCTCGCCAACTTCTTCGGGTCGGGTCATTTCCACGTTGAAGCGTTCGCGCGCGATCTGCTGCACGCGCGGCCAGCCCTGCCGGATGCGTTCGCGGTAATCCGCCGGCATCGGCGCGGAGCCTTTCGGGCGAAGTTCAAACGCCCGCCAGTCCACTTTCACCGCATGTGTTTCGCGAAGCAAGCCCAGACCGGACTCGGCCATGAAACACCACGGTCAGATGTAGTCGGAGTAGAGGATGATGGGGATGTCGGGCATTCCAAACCTTTCGCCACGGAGACACAGAGACACGGAGATTACTCTGTGTCTCTGTGTCTCCGTGGCAAATGCAGTTAGTAAACGTGATGATGATCGTCACCCGACGCGTTGGCTGGGTCAATGTGAATGGTCGCGCTCGAAAGATACGGCAGGTGTTCGAGCAGTTCGTGGTGCGCGTCTTTGGCGATGTCGTGGCCCGGCTCCACCGTCAGCACGGGATCAACCGCCACGCACAACTCGGCGCGCATGCGGTGCCCGAGCCAGCGCACGCGCACATCGGTGACGGCCTGCACGCCGGGCACATGGCTCACCGCGTGCTCGATCTCATCCACCACCTCGCCATCCACACCGTCAATGATGCGGGCGAAAATCTGCTTGCCCGAATCCCACACGATGCGGAGGATGGCGACGGTGATGCCGAGGCCGACGAGCGGGTCGGCCAGCGGGAAGCCTAGCCACACGCCCACCGCGCCGGCCAGCACCGCCAAACTCGTCAGCCCATCCACGCGCGCGTGCTGCCCGTCGGCCACCAGCGCCGCGCTGCCGATCTCTTTGCCGACTTTGATGCGATACCACGCCACCGCCTCGTTGCCGATGAAGCCGATGACCGAGGCCAGCGCCACCGCCCAGATGTGTTGCACGGGCTGCGGGTTGAACAAGCGCTGAAATGACTCGTAACCGGCGATGGCGGCGCTGAGCAAGATCATGAAGACGATGAAGGCCCCGGCCAAATCCTCCACGCGGCCATAGCCATAGGTGAAGCGCTTGTTCGGCTTCCATTCGCCGACGCGAAACGCGATCCACAGCGGCACGGCCGTCAGCGCATCGCCGAAGTTGTGGATGGTGTCGGCCAGCAACGCCACGCTGCCGGTGAAGTACACGACGATAACCTGCATCACCGCCGTCGTCATCAGCCCGGCGAGCGACCACTTCAACGCGCGGATGCCGCGCTCGGTGCTGAAGAGCGAGGGGTCAATGACGCCATGGGTGTGGTCGTGGGAGGCGACGTGGTCGTGGGTCATAAACTAGCCAATCGCGGCCAGGATAAATTCATGAACAGCCAATGTTGTTGTAGCGTGTCTTATGCTTTGGATCTACTCTTGCGCGTTG
>JBQTJD010000207.1:0-3914 GCA_052387475.1 Anaerolineales bacterium
CCATCGGGATGCGCCATCACCGCGTTCAAGCGCCCATCACCTAATGAAAAGGTCGCGACATCGTCGGCGAACGCCCACTTCCAGCCGCTGCTGCCGTCGAACTTTTCAGCAAACAATACCTGCCCAACTCCGAGATCGGGATCCGGGGCCGCGCCCGGTTCAAAAGTCGGCGTGTTGGTCGCAAGCGGGTCGGTCGTGACGGTGGCAACGGGGCTGGTAAATGTGGCAGTAGCGGGCAGCATACCAGTGGCGGTGGGCGGCGCGAGGGTCGCAGTTGCCACCACCGCTGCGGGCGAGGGCGGCAGGGCCGTCGCGGGGTTGAGTTGGCAGGCCGCGAGCAGCACCAGCCCGAGGCAGAGAACGAAACGGACTCGCATCACAGTTGGGTCTCCGTTTCTTGCATTGAGGGACATTTCTTGGTTCCATACGAACAGAACACGCAACAATTGCCGGGTTGAGGGCGCAGCATTGTGCCGCACTGCGCGCAGATGTAAAACACGATGCACTGATTGATGGGCATAGCCTCTTCTTTTTCAAAGCCACAGTGCGGACAACGGAGAATCGAAATCAGAGTCATCGGTTTCACCGCAACAAAGGCAGAATCTGCTGCTGCAACGTCTCGCGTTCTGCGATGATCGTTCCGCCAGAACCCAACAACGGGGCGGGCAGATCTGTCCACTGGGCTTCCGGGCCGAAGAGGTAAAACCGATCCCAGGCCACGCCTTCGTATCCGTCAATATTTTGAGCCAGCCACTGCCCAACAACTTTATCCTCATCCCAATAATGCCGCACGCGAGGGTCGGGCATGTCGTCGGCAAACCATTTGTCGCGGGCATCGGTGTACAGCATCGGCAGCCAGACCGCATAGACCTGCAAATCGGTCCGGGGATATTTCGCTAAGATTTCATTCTGCACCCACCGGGCGCCGGCGATGCACTCGCCTCAGGTGGGTGAAACAAGAATCAGCAAGCGCGGGTGACTGGCATCTTGATTGAATTGCTCCTGCAATGTCGCAATGTCGGCGATGTCGGTCAGTGTGGGAGCGGCAAACGTTGCCGTGGCAAGTGTTGCCGCGGCGGGCGTTGACGCAGGCTGGCTGCGCCATTGCACGGCCCACCACACGCCCGCGCTGAGAATGAGTAGTAGTGCAAGCGCAACTGGGCCGCCCGGTGACCACAATTTCTTCATTTCAAACATTCCTCATTGCCTCGCCCTGTGAAAAGATAGATTGTCATGCTGAGGCCCAACGCGCTGAAGCATCTCTACCTTAATCGAACGCTGTGTTCGATTAAGGTAGAGACCGTGCGTTCTTCGAACGCCCGCTTCGCTCGGGGTGACATCCATCCAAATCAGACTGACAATACATTCTCCTCACGCGACTGTGTATCGTTGCGTCACGGCCGGGATGAGGTAGTCGCCGAACGCGCTGTGCAAGTCGTAGCGCGGCGCCCAGCCCCAATCTGCGCGCGCGGCGGAGTCATCCACATCCGCCGGCCACGAGTCCACAATCCCCTGTCGCCGCCCATCCGTTGCGAACGTCACCTGCATGTGCGGGAAGGACGCGCGCAGCAACGCCTCCGCTTCGCCCGCCGAGGGGTTGAACGCGCCGACGTTGTACACCAGGCGCGAAAGCCTTTCTCGTGGGGCGGCGGCGAGGTTGAGCAGCGCGGCGATGGCGTCGGGCATGGCCATGAAGGGGATGCGGGTATCAGCGCGGACGAAGCACGCGTATGGCTCGCCCTGTGCAGCGGCGTGCAACATCTCGGGGATGAAATCGCTCGTGCCGCCGGTGGGCAGCGTAAGCGCGCTGATGAGGCCGGGGAAGCGCAATCCACGAAAATCAATCCGGCCCGCCGTCGGGGCGGCGTCAAGCTGGCGATAGTAGTGGGCGTAGTAGCGCCCGAGTTGCTCGCAGTACAACTTGTTCACGCCGTACATTGTGCGCGGCTCGCACCACTCCGTTTCGCGAATGCGGCCGGCTTTATGCTTCGTATCCAAATCAGGGAGACCGTACACGGCGATGGAACTCGGAAAGATAAACTGGATGGTGCGCCCATCCTGCCGCGCCTGCTCGGCGGCCATATCGAGCAAGTTCACCGTGCCATCCACGTTGACGCGATGGCCGAGGCCGGGCTGCCGCTCGGCGCGCGTGGAAAGCAGCGCGGCGAGGTGATACACGGCGTCGAAGTCGTGTTCGGCAGCGAGCCGCGCCAACAAACTCGAATCGAGAATGTCGCCGACCGCAACCCGGTGGCATTTTGCTTGCAAAGCTGAGTCCAATGGGCGCACGTCCAGCGCGATGAGACGTTGCCCGCCGTATTGTGAAAGATGCTCGATCAGGCCGTGGCCGATTTCGCCGTTCGCGCCGGTGATGAGGATCGTTTGCTGAGTCATGGATTTATTTCACCGCGGAGCACGCTGAGAGCGCGGAGAAATGAGAAAGGTATTTCTCAGCGGACTGGGCGTTCTCAGCGGTGAATCAACGCGGCGCGAGTATAGCATGCGCTATGTCGTGATGACATACTGAGACCAACCATTTTGCGGATTGACTTTATTTTCCATGCAAACCATACTGCCCGCGATGTCGGTACTCCCGAAATCCCGCCCCCAGTTGCGCTGGCCGATGTGGTTTGGCGCGACGCTGGTCGTCGCGACCACCCTGGTCGTTTCACTCAGCGCCTTCGGCTGGCTGAATGGCGTGGGCAACTTCGCCAGCAAAGCTGGCGCGCAGCCGCCAAACGGCGATGAGTTGCAGAGCGTGGCCGTTGCACCTCAATTGGAGACGCCCGAACCGGAGCCTTCACCAACTCGTGTGATTGCGTTCGGTGTCGAAGACGCGCAAGCCCCTCAACCCACACCGGCCTCAGCCAGTAATCCCGTTGCGCGGGCCAGCCAACGCGCCGCCATCGCCTCCGGCAATTTCAAAATCTTCATTCCCGTTGCGTTATCCGATTACACCCCCCCGCCGGCGCCGCCGCGCCAGGTCTCGCCCTTCGCAGTGCTCGGGCCGTATTCCACCAACGATTGGCCGGCTACGTCACCAGAATGGGTGAGCAAGAGCCGCATCAGCGTGCATGCACTGGGCACCGGCGACCCGTACACTATGGAGTTCATTCGCCGCGCCAAACCGCGCGTGGTGAAAGCGGCCGGTGATTACGGCTGGCTGCGCGAAGTGAAAGAAGTCTCGCCGTACATCGTCACGCAGGGCCGTATCTATGGCCAGGACGAAGGCTGGGTAAACGTCCTCGACCCGACAGAAGCTGCCGAGATCTACGTCACCGAGCGTCTTGAGCAATATCGGCTCAACCCATTTGTCGATTACTGGGAGGGCTGGAACGAATTCGTCTACGACTCGCCCGACAAGCTGAGGTGGTTCGCACAGTTCGAGGCGGCGCGCGCGTGTAAGATGTGGGAGCGTGGATATAGAGCCGCCGTCGGTGGATTCTCCGTCGGTTGGCCGAACACTTACCCGGAGATGGAGTTATTCCTGCCGGCGCTCGAAGCTGCGTATCGCTGTGGCGGCATCTTCCATCTGCACGAATACAACAAGCCGCTGATGATGTGCGGCGTGCAGACGAACGTCGCGGGCCTCATCCCCGGCGCGCCCGCCCTGCGAGTGCCCGCCGGCCCGCTCACCTTGCGCTATCGTTTCTGGTACGAGGGATACCTGCGACCGCGCGGCCTGGCGGATTTGCCGCTCATCATCAGCGAAACGGGTATTGATGGCGTGCCGGCCATCGCCTGCCCCGATCCGCCCAATACCCGTATGTGGAAAGACCTGCACGACTGGTGGGTGCAGAACGGTTACGGCGCGGATGGGGCGAATGCTTACGTGAGCCAGTTGGCCTGGTTTGATCGCGAGTTACAACAGGACAACTACGTCATCGGCGCCACCATCTTCACCGTCGGTGCGC
>JBQTJD010000208.1:0-3736 GCA_052387475.1 Anaerolineales bacterium
GCTTATTCGCGCTGCGTGCGTTGGGCTACGCGTACGCCATCATCGGCGATGCCGGGCCGGTGGAGTTTTACGTGAAAGCGGTGGGCGGCATCCCCATCCCAGATTCGGAGCCGGGTATCTATCCACCACAGCTACGTACATCAGAGTCTTGAATTTTCCAGAAACTACATACTGTCACCCTGAGCGCGACTGCGTAACCGTGGCATGACCAGAACCGCGTCGCGCGAAGGGTCTCTTTATGATCGGGGCAGACCCTTCGCGCGAAACTATTCGGGCATTTTGAGCGCCGCGCATTCGCGCTCAGGGTGACATGTCAGACAGCGATTCAAATGTTCAACCTCTTCCCAATCCCGCGAGTCATCACTCACTCCGGCGGCGCATTTACGTTGCCGCCCGCCGGCCTCATCGCGCTTGATTGCGTCGAGCCGGCCCAACTGCGCTTCACCGCGCAGCGTTTGCGTGAAGCCGCCGCGCGCGCGGGCTGTGCGTGGGAAATTATCGCCGGGCCGTCACCGGTTCCGGCGCAGACTGCCGTTATCCTGCGTGTGCGTCCCGGCCTCGTCCCGCATCCGCAAGGCTATCGGCTCACCGTTTCGCCGAGCAGTTGCCTCATCGAGGCTAACACCGAGGCCGGCCTCTTTTATGGCGTTTGCACTCTGACTCAATATCTGCAATCTGCCATCTCAAATCTGCCATCGCTCCACATTGAAGACTGGCCCGACTTCCCCGTGCGTGGGGTGATGGTCGATGTCAGCCGCGACAAAGTGCCGACGATGGAGACGCTGTTCGCGCTGGTCGATCGGCTGGCGAGTTGGAAGATCAATCAATTGCAGTTGTACACCGAGCATACGTTTGCCTATCGCCGCCATCCTGAGGTGTGGGCCGAGGCCTCGCCGCTGACTGGCCAAGAGATACTCGACCTCGACGCGTACTGTCGCGAGCGCTTCATCGAACTGGCGCCGAATCAAAACTCGTTCGGCCACATGCACCGCTGGCTCAAGCATCCGCGCTACGCGGCGCTGGCCGAGACGCACGGTGAGTTCACGGCCTGGGGCCAGCCGATGCAAGGCCCTTTTGGCCTGTGCCCGATTGATCCCGGCAGCCTCGCGCTTGTACGCGATTTGTACGATGAACTACTCCCGCACTTCACCAGCCGCATGTTCAACGTCGGCTGCGATGAGACGATTGACCTCGGGCAGGGCCGTAGCCGCGCCGAGTGCGAGGCGCGTGGGAGCGCGCGCGTTGGCGAAGCCAACGACGGAGAAGCGCGTCCAACAGATGATCTATCCGAGTCAATGGCGCGCTTCTCCAACCCGGCCCAAGGCCGGGCGGCGCGCGGAACGGGGCGCGTGTACCTCGACTTCCTGCGAAAGATTTACGACGAAGTGAAAGCGCGCGGGCGCACCATGCAGTTCTGGGGCGACATCATCGTGCAACACCCCGAACTGATTGCGGAACTGCCGCGGGATGCCATCGCCCTCGAATGGGGTTACGAAGCGAACCATCCCTTTGATGAACACGGCGCTCAGTTCAAAGCGGCTGGGCTGCAATTCTACGTCTGCCCCGGCACCTCGGCGTGGTGCTCCATTGCCGGGCGCACGCACAACGCGCTCGGCAATTTACGCAGCGCGGCGGAGAATGGATTGAAGCACGGCGCGACCGGCTACCTCATCACCGATTGGGGCGACCGAGGCCACTGGCAGATGAACAGCATCAGCGATTTGGGATTGGCGATAGGCGCGGCGTATGCGTGGAATGGAGTTGCGGCGCGCGACTTGAACGTTGCTCGTGTGATCAGCATCCACGCCTTCGATGACCCGAGCGGTGCGCTAGGAGAGGCCGCGTACCGATTGGGAAACGTCTACCGCGCGCTGGGCCTCGAGCCGCACAACTCGTCGGTGCTGTTCTGGGTCATGCAGAAATCCCCCGCCGAGGTGCGCGCCGAATTCGGTCACACTTTCACCGCCAACTCAATCGCCCGCGCGCTGGCCGCGATTGAGGAGGCCGTGCAGCCGTTATCCGCCGCGCGCAGCACTCGCCCCGACGCCGCGCTCATCGCCCGCGAGTTCAACTTCACCGCGCAACTGCTGCGCCACGCCTGCCGCCGGGCACAGTGGATCATGGGCCAGCCGTCATCACCCACTGCCGAACTCAAAGCTGAGTTGCAGAGGATCATCGAGGACTATCGCGCGCTGTGGCTGGCCCGCAACCGCTCCGGCGGACTGAAGGACAGCGTGGGGCGATTTGAGAAAGCGCTGGCCGAGTACGACTGAAGATCGTGCGCCAAACCAAAGACCGATGCGGTCTCAGGCAAAGCTTTGCTTTGCACAACCGCGTCGGTCTCATGGCCGCAGATACACCGTCTGGTTGAAGTACACCCGCGTGCTGTGCGTCACTGAGCACAGCATCACTTCAGTGGTGAGCCGAATGAGGGCATGATCGGTTGTGGTCAGCCGGATACATCCGCCTTCGGGGTTCATCCCGCTTTGGGGTTCAACCTTGAATTGTCTGCCATACCAGCGCCAGATGCTCATCACCTCGGCATAGTCCTGAGGATAGCGCATGAGAATTTTAGATTGGTGATTGTTGTTCTTACTCGAGCCTGACAACAAAATGCCGCCCGGTTGGGGCGGCTTTGGCGATGTTCAGTTCTGAGCTTCCTAATCACGAAGATTGCATGACTGATGCAACCGATCGACTCGAACGAGGATGGACACACCGGACACGACAGTGCATCAAGCGACCAATGCAATGACTTGGCAGGATTACACACAACCCCGGCGTCCTTGATGACACGCCGGGGTCCATTTGTCCGAGGCAGCAAGAGTCACGCTTTCAGGGTCAAAAGTCACAATTGCCGGGAGCTGGGACGTCAATGCGGAAGACGCCACCTGCGGGCAATAGTTGCGTGACGTAGGTCACCACATCCTCCGTGCCTTCGTTTCTCACGAAATGGGTGTCGAAACCGGGATCCAGGATGGCGCTGCCGGCCGAATATACCACTCCGGTGCAAGTGGGATCATCGCCTTCATAATACGTCAGGGACCCTGAGGCGACGACAATCATATGAGGCCCACCATGCTGATGCCAACCCGTATAGCCGCTCGGAGCAAGAGTGATCTTGTAGGTCTGTATCTGGGTCACTTTCATCGTGTTCTTGGAGCCATCCTTGATCTTGACTTGGACTGGATACGCCAAGCTGCCTGCGCCGAGCAATTGCACAGTCACCCCTGATCCGGGGGTGGCCTGAGACGTGCCAGCCCACACCGCCGAGCCGACCAGCACCGCAAGGATTGCCACAACTTGAACGGTTACCCTCCTTACGTTCCAGAAACTCATCGTCGTCATTTCAATTCCTCCTGTGAGAATTTTGTGCCGTTGGCACTGACTGGGTCATTGGCACTCATATTGTCGGAAAAACTCATGATGATCTAGCTGGGATTTACCCTAGCTAGGGATTATCTCAGGTTCGAATTGCAATCCCTGCCGGATGGCCCACATCGCTGTCGAGAGGCGCGATCGCAGGCCGGTCTTTGTATAGACGTGGTCGAGGTGAAATTCGACGGTCTTTATGCTGATACGGATTTCATCGGCGATTTCCTTGTTGGTCTTGCCGGCAACGACTAACTGGAGTATTTGCCGTTCACGCGGCGTGAGATTAGCTAGGCTGGTCATCTTTCATCCCACCTGCACTCCAGCTAATCCTGAAGGGTAGACCTGTGGGGTCTGCGAGGCC
>JBQTJD010000209.1:0-3193 GCA_052387475.1 Anaerolineales bacterium
CCGGTCCACTTCCCAACCATCCCGCCGCCGCCAACATACTCCCATGCGGCGCTGGTGCTGCGCCGTCCGAAGACGCTGTAAGTCATATGAGAGTGGGTGCAGGCGCCTGGCACAAATGGGGTCGAAGGTCTAATCGTCAGGGTCCTGAATTGAGGGTTTGAGATTTCGACATATTGCCAGTTGGTGCAGTTGGTTTGGTCCCCGCCTGACACTGCATAGGCGTCCCAATAGGGCGGGGTAGCGGGGGACGCGTAGTAGGTTGTGACAACGGGCTTCGTCTCGCTGGCAATCCGCGCCGCACAGGTGGCGGAAAGAACCTCGAAGAAGCGCGAATCCGGCATCACTATTTCCACCTTGAACCAGATTTTGGCGCGATCATTGGATGTGCCTCTGGAGGTGAGCGTCACACCACAGTCGCCGGTCACATCGCCGGCCACACCGTTGGGAGGATTACTCCCAGGGTGCGGGATACAACCCCGGATGTCAAGGCTCAAATCCAATTGCCGGCCCGAAGAGGGCGTGAGGTCGGCATGGTCGTCGTCGCCGGTGTCGCTATCGTAGACATCAACCGTGACCGGGATGCTCGCCCTGGCCAGGTTGGTCACCAGCCGGGTGCCGACCCAGTTGGGGGAGATGTCGCTGTCGTTGTTCCAGGTGCGGCTGGTGAAGACCAATACGTTGTCTATGCGGATCTTGGCATAGAAGTCGGGCGCAGAGTGGCAACCGAAAAGCAGCTCTTCAAAACAATCCAACCCTTTGATTCGCTGGATCGTGACTTTAACTGTCACCTCGGGCGCGGCCTCGGCTATGCGCGGCGGTTGTGCCGTCGTCGCCCATCCAGCCGTCAACGCAATCGCCAAGAGCAACCGCATCCCGTAGGCCAGGGAGTGAGTGAGAAGTTTGGTGTTCATGGCTCTGACTCCTTTCAGACGTAGGCTCGGGTTTCGTGTGAACATGTTTCATCCTTCCGTTCTACTGGTGATCGCCGCGAGGCTCTTCAGCCTGCGCGGCGGTCTCGGTTTGCAGAAACACGCAAAGATTTTCCAGATTGGCAAAGTGGGTCTCCTTTCCGGTGCTGACCTGTTTCACCGAGGCGCGCCATGGCGCGCGCGGGCCGTCGCGCCACAGGCGCAGCACGTACATCCGGTGAATTGGTCGTGGTTCCTTCTTGCCGGGCGGGTGCATTTCAGTTACGCTTTCTCTGCGGCCATGTCGTGCTCCCTCGTACGTTCGCAGCCATGATCGCAGACCGGCGTTCCCAAATCGTCCCCAATAACATGCGCACGCTCACACTGACTCAGTTCGGCCCGTTCCGCGCGGCGGTGGGCGAGACGGACCTGCCCGCCTTCCGCACCGACAAAGTGCGCGCGCTGCTGGCCTACCTCGCGGTCGAGGCCGATAAGCCGCACCGCCGCGAAAGCCTGGCCGGGCTGCTTTGGCCGGAGATGCCCGACGCGGCCGCCCTCAACAACCTGCGGAAAACGCTCCACCGTTTGCGCGAGCCGCTGGGCGACGTGGCTGAAAGACTGCTCACCACTGACCGGCCCAGCGTGCTCCTTCACTCCGCCGCGCTTCATTCCGATGTGGGCGAATTCCGCCAACTGCTCGCGGAATTCGCGGCCCATCCCCACGAAGCTTTGCCCGATTGCGAAGCGTGTCTGGCGCGGCTGGCGCGCGCGGCGGAGCTGTACGCTGGCGAGTTCCTCGCCGGGCTGTCGCTGGCGGATGCGCCCGCCTTTGAGGAATGGCTGGTGGTACAGCGCGAGTCGTTCCGCCTGCAAGCATTGACCGCGCTCGGCGAACTGGCCGACGCGCACGCGCAACGCGACGAACACGAGACCGCCGCGACCTATGCGGCCCGCCAACTGGCGCTGGAGCCGTGGCACGAGGCCGCACATCGCCAGCTCATGCGAGCGTTGGCCGCGCGCGGGTTGCGCGCTGAAGCATTGGCGCAATTGGAAACATGCCGGCGCGTCCTGGCCGATGAACTGGGCGTGGAACCCGCCCCCGAAACACTGGCGCTCGGTAATCAAATTCGCGCCGGCCCGCCGCCCGCCGCCCGGCTGCACGGCTTCCCCGCGCCGCCCACAAATTTTGTGGGCCGCGAGCAGGACGTGGCAGCGGTGGTGGGGCAAGTGTGCGACGACCCGGATTGCCGCCTGCTCACGCTCGTCGGGCCGGGCGGCATCGGCAAGACGCGGCTGGCGCTGCAGGCCGCGGCTGCGTCACTCCACGGCTTTCCGCACGGCATCTACTTCGTTCCACTGGCCCCGGTCACCCAACCGGCGAACATCGCCGCCGCCATCGCGCACGCCCTCAACTTCCGCTTTCGCGGCCAGGCCGAGCCACTCAGCCAACTCCTCCAACATCTGCGCGACCGGGAAATTCTGCTGGTCATGGATAACTTCGAGCACCTGCTCGCCGGGGCGGGTTTGCTGTCGGACATACTGGAAACTGCGCCGGCGGTGCGTTGCCTCGTCACCTCGCGCGAGCCGTTGCGCCTGCGTTGGGAGTGGCTCTTCGAGGTGGAGGGGCTGGCGACGCCCGGTGATGGGCGGGCGGTTGAGATCGAAAATTACAGCGCGGTGCAATTGTTCGTGCAGGTCGCGCGCCAGAAGCAGTCGCGCTTCCGCCTCGACGAGTCCACCCGCCCGCACGTGGCGCGTCTCTGCCGACTGGTGCAGGGCATGCCGTTGGGCATCGAACTGGCGGCCGCGTGGGTGCGGTCGCTCTCGACCGCCGAGATCGTGGCCCGGATTGAGCGCAGCCTGGATTTTTTGGCCGCGCCCATGCGTGACGCGCCCGAACGGCATCAAAGCCTGCGGGCGGTGTTCACGCAGTCGTGGGATATGCTCACCGAAACCGAGCAGACGATCTTTGAGCGACTGGCAGTCTTTCAGGGTGGATTTGTGCGCGCGGCGGCCGAGCGCGTCGCCGGCGCTTCACTCCTGGCGCTTGCGGCCCTGGTGGATAAATCGCTCGTTCGGCTATCCCCCTCCGCCCGCTACGAAATCCACGAAGTGCTCCGCCAGTTCGCCCTCGAACAACTCCATCGCTCCGCGCCTGAGGCAGAGCAGACGACCGCTGAGCATTGCGCCTACTACGCAGCCTTCCTCCAGCAGCGCGAGGCGCGCTTGAAGGCCGGTCAGCAGAAAGAGACGCTCGCCGAAATCGAAGCCGAAATGGAAAACGT
>JBQTJD010000210.1:0-8427 GCA_052387475.1 Anaerolineales bacterium
GCCACTCTGCAAACGGCGACGTGGCATCACCATCGTTATCAAATGCCGGCCTACAGCGCGCTGGTGTTGCTCGGCAGCGTCGGCGTCGTGTGGCTGACATCATCTTTGCCACGCCTTCTCCGCGGCCTCGTCGTCTTTACGCTCACAGTAGCATGGTCGAGTTATTCCGTGGCCGATTTCGGAAACGCCTATCGGCATGATCTGGACACCATTGCCCAGATGCAACGCCCACTCGCCGATTGGCTCCGCACGCACACGCCCGCCGAGGCGCGTATCGCCGTGCACGACGTGGGCGTGATGCGGTTCATTGGCCAACGCAACACGTTGGATGTCGTCGGGCTGACATCGCCAGGCATGGCCGAAACCTATCGACACGGCCCCGGCGCGCTGTATGAGGCGCTGCGCCGCGAGCAGCCCGACTACTTCGCCCTTTATCCCGATACCGCCCCGCCCTACTTCGGCCTCGCGCAGGCCGCCGAGTTGTTGGGCGAAGAATTGTTTCGCGTCACCATGCCCGACTATTCGCCCTACGTCAGTGCTGGCGCGACGCAAATCGTCACTCGCGCCGATTGGTCTGAAGCGCCGTTGGCCGACCAGCCTCAGCAACCGGATATCGTTAGCCGCCTCGCAACACTCGCGCGCACTGACTCGCTCAACGTCGCCGATCTGGGCGACGAGCGTGCTCATAGTTTCGAATGGTGGATGGTGGAGAACCTGCCCGGCTTTGTGAGCGATGCGCGCCGCATGGCTTATCGCACCGCTCCCGCGTTGCGTTTACCGGATGGAGGCCGCAGCGTGGATGGGGGCTACGGCTTTCGTTTGACCGCTCAGCCGGGCGAGCCGTTGCTGTTGGTGGCGCGGCTGCATCAAATTGAGAACCTGCGTATGCACGTTCGAGTAAATGGCCTCGAGGCCGGGGAGTGGCGGCTACCCGCCATCCCGGGCGAATGGTTGGAGAGCGCGTTCCAGATTCCAGCGGAGTTGATCACGGCTGATCGGGCGAATATCATGTTGACGGCGCAGCCGGATGATGTAGGTACGCGCTTCGATTTGTTTTACGTGTGGGCGTACGCCGGCGATGCCATCATGCACGTTGAGCCACCCACTTTTCCACTGAACGCCACGTTGGGTGAGGTCGCAGACCTTATCGGGTACGATTTGCCGCGCACCGACTTTTCTCCCGGCGAAACGATTTCCCTTGCTTTGCACTGGCGCAGCTTTATCTCCATAAAGCCGCGCACCGTCACGCCCGCCGATTGGCGCATCTTCGTTCACCTCACCGACCGGCGCAACGACACGGCTTCGGGCATCCTCACGCAATGGGATGCTGCGCCGGCTGAGGGCACGTATCCATTTTGGGTTTGGGGCATGGGAGAACTGCGGCGCGAGAGTGTGATGTTGACCGTGCCAGTGGATGCCCAGCCCGGCGACTATGCTTTGCTGGTAGGGATTTTCGACTCGGCCACTGGCGTACGCGCACTGGTAACGAGTGAGGCTGCTTACAGCGGCGACAGGGTGTGGTTGACGACTATCACCGTGCGCTCGCCTTAAGAGTGAAATTCACGGAAATTCGTCACACCCGCGAAAGCGGGTGTCCAGGCCAAGTTGCTGGATTCCCGCTTTCGCGGGAATGACAGGGCATAAGCCAATTTGAAATCTAGGCTAGAATGAATTTCGCTTTGAGCCTTGGCTTTAATTCCCCGTTCGTTTCAACACCACCATCGTCAAATCATCGAACGGCTCAACCTCGCCGGTGTGTGCGCGCACAGCAGCCTCCAGCGCCGCGATGATTTCCGAGGCGGAAGCGGCTTGCGCGGCGCGCAACGTTTCGGTCATGCGCTCCATGCCAAACTCTCGCCGGCTGGCATCAATCGCATCGGGCAAGCCATCGGTGTACAACAGTACCACCTCCTCCGGTGCGAGCATGATTTCGGCCTGGTGATAATAATAGGCCTCGAAGACGGCCAGCGCCGCGCCTTTGATTTTGAGCGTCTCAACCGTGCCATCAGCGCGAACGAGCAACGGCGGGTTGTGCCCGCCATTGGCAAAGGCAAAGCGCCCTGTGCCCGGCTCCCAGATGGCGTAGAAGACGGTGACAAATTGCGACGTGCGCACATCCGAAAGGATCATCTCGTTAAGGCGTGTGAGCGTGGCGCCTGGCGAGGTGCGATGAATGGCCGACGAGCGCAGCAGCGTACGCGAGAGCGCCATGAACAGCGCGGCCGGCACGCCTTTATCCGAGACATCGGCGATGGCAATGCCCCAGCGCGTCACCCCATCCTGCGAACGCAACGGGATGAAATCGTAGAAGTCGCCGCCCACCTGCCGCGCACTTTGCCAGAACGCAGCCACCTCCCAACCCGGCGCTTGCGGAGTGCTCTCCGGCAGAAAACTGGCCTGGATGTCGCGGCCTAATTCCAGCTCGCGTTCGAGGCGTTGCTGGGCGGCCAACTCGTGCACGAGCGCGGCGTTCTCCATCGCCACTGCCAGTTGCTGCGCGATGCCATTGAGGATGCTGAGCCGCCGGCCAAGTTCGCCGCCGTGCTCCACCACCAGCGCGCCGAACAATTCTCCGCGCGCCCACAACGGCCAAACCCGCACCAATTCCGAGCCAAAAGCGCGCGCGAGTCGTTCCGGCGGGCGGCAGAGCACTGCACCGACAGACGCGGCGGAGGTATCGATCTCCAACTCCAGCGCAGTCGCCACGAGCACGCCCTCCTCACAGGTGAAGCCGATGCAGCGCCCCGGCACAAAGCGCTGTGTGTCGCGCTGCCAGCGATACACCGCCACTCGCTCCACGCCAACAAGCATCGGCGTGAGGCGGGTCACCGTTTCGAGCGACTCTTCGAGCGTAGGTTGCGCGGCCAGCGCCTCCGCGACTTGCAGCAGCGCGGCGTTCACCCACGCTTCTTCGCGTTGCGCATCATCGAGCAACGCGCTCTCCAGCGCCAGCGAAGCCTGGTTGGCGATGCCACCGAGCAAGCGAATGCGATGTGGCGTGAACGGCGCCTCGCCCGCTGCCTGCCCGACCCACATTGCGCCCTGCACTCGACCCTTCACCCGCAACGGCAACAGAATCGAAACGCCGTTGAGCCACGCCCGCACAGCCTGCGGCGCCTCCTCATCGGGTTCAAGGACCACCGGTTCCTCCATCGCCGCCATCTCCGCCAGCTTTGGCCACTCGGCGAGGTGAATGCCGTCAATGGATTCGGGCAGCGTGTTGTCGTTCAATCGGTGAAAACCGTGCAAATGGAAGACATCGCCCTCGGCCAGGAAGACCGCACTCCACTCCACGCCCACCAGCATCGGCGTGATGCGCGCCACGGTGGCAAGCGCATCCTGCAACTCTGGCGTCCCGGCGATGGACTCGGCCACCTGTAGCAGCGCAGTGCTGACCCAGGCCTGCTCGCGTTGCGCCGTGTACAGCCGCGCATTCTCCATTGCCACCGACGCCTGCGCAGCGAAGGCGGTAATTAACTCCACCTCTTCGGGGGCAAAGTTATCCACCCCGACGCGATCGACGACAAGATACCCCAGGTGCTGCCCTTGCAGTGTGAGCAACGCCGCCAAACAGGCGTGCGGCTCGGGCAGGTTGAGCAAGTCGTGATAATCGCCATATTCGTCCACTTGCCCAAAAGCCACAGTGGCCGGCGCAGAGGCCTCGGAAGGCAACAGCCGGACGCGCAACACTGCGCCAAGATGTTCATTCACTTCATACTCGCGGCGCGCGCGCACAGACCGCAACACCAGCCCATCGTCCATGCTTTCCGAGAGCAAGATACTGGCGACATCGTAAGTCATGACGCGCGCCAGACCGCTGAGGATGAGGGCGAGCACATCGTCCAAATTGAGGGTGGAGGTGAGCGCGGCGGACACTTCGCGCAGCGATTCGGCCAACTGACGCCGGCGCCGTTCGGTCTCGAAGAGGCGGGCGTTGCGCACGGCGACGGCCAGCGTGTCGGTCAGCGTTTGCAGCATCTGCAAGTCGTCGGCGGTAAAGGCGGCGACTTTATCGGATTGCACATCGAACACACCCAGCAAACTATCCGCCATGACCAACGGCACAGCCATCTCGGTGCGCGTGTCGGCCAGCCCCGGCCCGGCGACGTAATCACCATGCGCATGGACGTCATCGACCAGCACAGGTTTGAGCGTGCGACCAGCCAGCGCAATCAGCCCCGGCCCATCCAATGCATACGCTAATGGCTCGCCCACCCAGCGCGCTTCCCAGGCTTGAGTGCCGGCCCGGAAGACCAACCGCCCTGCCTGCCACAAATAAATCTGCGCGTTCGCAAACCCAAACCGGTCTTCGGCCAATTCCAATACTTCGTCCAGCAACTGATCAAGTTCGAGGGTGGAGACGATGACGCGCGAGGCCTGCGCGATAGCGGCCAACTGTTCAGCGCGTCGTTGTTCGGTGGAGTACACCTGGGCCTCGAGCGCGGCGAACGCCATCTGCGCGGCCAGCGATTGAAACAGCGCGACCATCGTGTCGTCAAAAACGGTCCTCTGACTCTGCACGCTCAACACGCCGAGCACCCGGCCTTCCACTTCGAGCGGCAGCGCCATCTCCGCGTGCAGCGTGGCGGCAAACGCCTCGGCGGCGTCGAGGTGATACTCTGGCAACTGCTGCAGGATGACGGGCCGCATGGTCTGCGCCGCCTCGCCGACCGGCCCGGTGCCCAGCGGCACGATCAGTGTTGCCCCTTTCCAATCGGGCCGGGTGGTGGCGACGAGCCGTAACATCTCGCGTTCGTATTCAAACAGACTGGCGAAGACATCGTAAAACTGGCCGCTGACCAACTCCACCACTTGTTGATAAAACGCAGGCAGCGGCTGAAGGATGTTGAGGCGTTTTGAGACTTCGGCCAACAGTTGTAGTTGCGTGGCGCGGCGCTGCATCTGCTCGTACAACTGCGCGTTCTCGAACGCGGCCGCGGCGGTGTTGCCGATAATGGTCAGCAGCCGCAAGTCCTCGTCGGTAAAGGCGGCGGGCGTACGGCTTTGGATGGACATGACGCCGAGCACGCGCTCGCCCACCTGCAACGGCACAAAGATTGCGGAGCGCGGCGGGTTATCCAAAAGATAGCGAGGCTGCGCCGGCAGCGACTCCATTTCGGTTTCGTAATCGCGCACCAGCAGCGGCTGTCCGGTCTCCCGCACCCAGCCGACGATGCCGAGCGACTCGGGGGTGAGCCGGAACTCGCGCGTGGCATGCGACACGCCATCCACCACCCAGATAAGCATGCGATAGCGGTCGCCATCAAATAGGCCTAATTGGAAGATGGCCGTATCGACGATTCGACCCGCGCGCTGGTAGATGAGTTCGGCGAGTTTGTGGAGGTCGAGTTGCGCGCCGAGGATGGCGCGGCCCAATTCAGCGAGGCTGGCCAGTTCCTCCAGCCGGGCCGGGGAGGCGTCGTCAGGCAACGGGGGCGCGAGCCAGGTCATAAAAATACAAACCGCAAAGTTTTAGGACTTTTCTTTACGTCCTTGTCCGAACATTGTTCGGCGCGCTCTTCGTGGTTCAAACACTTGCCTAAGGTCGAATGACCCGCACGAATTTGCGTTTGCCGACCTGCACCACCGCTTCACCGTTGAAGTCCAATTTGGCCGTGATGTCGCTGACCGGTTGGCCGGCGACCTTCACCCCGTTTTGCTCGATTAACCGGCGCGCTTCGCCCTTCGAAGCCACCAGTTTGTGCGTGGCGAGGAAGTCCACCAGCAACGGCGTGTCGGCGATGGTTACTGTTTCCATCGCTTCGGGCAACGCGCCCTTTTGAAATACGGTCTTGAAGTGCTCTTCCGCCGCAGCCACCTGGTCATCGCCGTAGAAAATGGCGACGATTTCGCGCGCCAACTCCATCTTGGTATCGCGCGGATGGCGCGTGCCGCTGGTCAACCCCTGCTCGATCTCAGCCACTTGTGAGGGCGTGTAGCGCGTGACGAGCTTGAAGTACAGGGGCATGGCAAAATCGGGCAACGACATGATCTTGCCGTACATATCCTCCGGCGTGGTGTTGATGGGGATGACGTTGCCGGTGGACTTGGACATGCGCTTGACGCCGTCGGTGCCGGGCAGGATGCCGGTGATGATGCCGACCAGAGGCTTTTGCCCAAGGGCCTCCTGCAGCTTGCGCCCGGCCACGAGGATGTTGAAGAGTTGATCAGTGCCGCCCACTTGCACATCGGTCTGCATCGCGGCTGCATCGTAGCCCTGCATCAGCGAGTAGAAAGTTTCATGCAAGTAGATCGGCTCACCGCGTTCCAGCCGTTTGGCAAAGTTCTCGCGCGCCAAAAACTGTTGCACGGTGAAGTTCTGCCCCAACCGAATCAAATCCAGCAGCGATAGCTCTGACAGCCATTCGCCGTTGTAGCGCACTGTCGTCTTCTCGCGATCCAACACGCGAAAGGCCTGCTCGGCGTACGTGCGCGCGTTCTCAGCCACTTGCTCCTGAGTCAATATTGGGCGCGCCTGGTTCCGGTCAGACGGGTCGCCGACAAGCGCCGTGTAACTGCCGATGAGGAACGTCACGTCATGCCCCAGATCCTGAAACTGGCGCAGCTTGCGCATGCTGATGGTGTGGCCGAGATGCAGGTCGGGCCGGGTGGGGTCGTAGCCGCAATACACGCGCAGCGGGCGACGGGCCGATTCGGCTTCCGCCAGGCGCGCGCGCAGCTCGCGCTCCATCGACTGCCGCAATGCGTCATCACCATACTCTGTGCCCTGCATCAACAGGGCGACTTGCTCATCCAACGTCATTGAACGCTCCAAAGATTGGGTATCGGGTGGATTATAATCCAGCCCATGCCCCACCTGTGCATTCATGGACATTTTTATCAGCCGCCGCGCGAAAACCCGTGGACGGACGAGATTGATCGAGAACTGAGCGCCGCGCCATACCACGATTGGAACGAGCGCATCAACGAAGAATGCTACCGTGCAAATGCCTTTGCCCGCGTGCTGGCCGACGATGGCCGCGTGGTGGATATCCTCAACAACTACGAATATCTCTCGTTCAACTTTGGCCCGACCCTGCTGTCATGGATTCGTCACCATGCGCCGGATGTCTATGACCGCATCAGGGAAGGCGATGCCGCCAGCCGCAAACGATTGGGACACGGCAACGCCATCGCGCAGGTGTACAACCACATCATCATGCCGTTGGCCAACCGGCGCGATAAAGTGACACAGGTGCAATGGGGTCTAGCCGATTTCCGTTTCCACTTTGGCCGAGAGGCTGAAGCGATCTGGCTGGCTGAGACCGCCGTCGATGAGGAAACGCTCGAAGTGCTGGCCGAGGCGGGGTTGCGGTTCGTCATCCTCGCGCCCCGCCAGGCTGCCCGCATCCGGCCACTCGCCGGTGGAGATTGGTGGGACGTTTCCGGCGGCGGCGTTGACCCCTCGCGCCCATATCTCTGCCGACTGGCGAATGGCCGCAGTCTGGGCGTATTCTTTTACGATGGCGCTCTCGCGCACAGCGTCAGCTTCGGCGACACGCTGGCCGGCAGTTGGAACTTCATCCACCGACTAAAAGAAGCCATCGACCCCCGCCGGCCGCACCGCCAACTCATCCACTTCGCCAGCGACGGCGAGACCTTCGGTCATCACAAAAAATTCGCCGAGCGCACCCTCATCCACACCTGTACGCACGAAGCCGCGCAGGCCGGATTCACGCTCACCAACTACGGCGCGTTTCTCGAAGACAACCTGCCGGAGTGGGAGGTGCAGATTGAGCCGAACACCTCGTGGAGTTGCGCGCACGACGTTGGCCGCTGGAGCCGCGATTGCAGTTGCAACACCGGGCGCGTGCCGGGCGGCCATCAGCGTTGGCGCGCGCCGTTGCGGGCGGCGCTGGATCGTTTGCGCGACGCGTTGGCGGTGTTGTACGAGCGCGAGGCCGGCGCAATTTTCGTCGCCGACCCGTGGGCGGTACGGGATGCCTACGGCGAACTGCTTGTGAACCGCCTGCCCGAACGCAGCGACGCCTTCGTCAGCCAACATGCCCGCCGCCACATCACCGGCGATGAACGCGCCCGCGCGCTGACGTTGCTCGAGATGCAAAAACACGCCTTGTTCATGTACACCAGTTGCGGCTGGTTTTTTGATGACATCGCCGGCCATGAGACCGCGCAGGTGTTGAAATACGCGGCGCGAGCCATTGACCTCGCCTCGCGGCTCACGACCCAAGATTTCACCACGCCTCTGCTCGCTGACCTCGCTGAGGCGGAAAGCAATTGTGAGCAGCATGCGCACGGGGCCAACGTGTATGAAACGTTGGTGCTGCCGGTCGCCATTCATCCTAATCGCATTGCGGCCAGTCACGCCATCGCCGCGCTGGCCCATCCGTTCCCGGTGCGCTACCACCGTCACGGGCGGCGCATCGAGCAAGTCTTCAACACCACCAGCGCCATCGGCGATTACTC
>JBQTJD010000211.1:0-2794 GCA_052387475.1 Anaerolineales bacterium
TCCCGTCAACTTTCTTCTCAATCTGCTGTGTGGCCTGATCGCCTACTGCCATCAGCCCAAGAAACCGTCCCTGCATCTCGACGCTTTGGTGCAACTGACCCCTTAGTCTTATCCCGAACTGACGTTAACTACAATGGTGTGTCCCGGAATCGCCAAGCGGCCCACCGATGAGGTGCAATTGTCAAGAGGCGACTTGGAATGAATGGGGGATTGAAACAGCAGCGTTTCAACGCCCTGCCGTCACCAGCGCAACGGGGGTCATCTTCCTTCGCAAGTTGTCCTGCGGGTAACGTCGCGCTCAGGTTGCGGGCGCAACATTAGTTGCGGCGCGCAGTTCCGGCTTCACGGTCAGCAACTCTTCCACACTCGCCACCCGGCGCGGCATGTTGCCGTAGCGAAAGTGCGTCAAGTCTTTACCCAACTGTAAGCGCATCAAGTGATAGCGGATGAATTGGCGCGTAGACAAGCCACCGCGCTGCTCATCACTCAACTCCCACGACCAGCGCATCAACTTCGTCGCCACCATCTTCTCATCGGCGTGCTTATCCGCCGCCTGCTCAGTCAGCACATGCCAAATCGCCACCAACAAGCGGCGCGCAACCGCCACGACCGCTTTGTGCTCGGCCATCCGCCGGCTCAGCCGTGCAAACTCCGCTTTCCAGTACGGGTGATGCTCGACTGCCGCCCAGGCCGCTTCCACCAACACATGGCGCAAGTCGCGCCGCCCGGTCTTGGTGATGCGTCCAGTCCGATGCGTTTGCCCGCTATCGTGCACGCTCGCACCCAGCCCGGCCTAAGCGGCTTTGCCGCGACGCCGACCAGCTTCTTGGCGCTCTCAAAGCGCGTGATCTCGCCGATGGCCGCCAGCACCGTCAACGCGCCGATGAGGCCCAAGCCTGGCAACTGCATCAGGTACGGCATTGAACTGGCCCACGGCTCGCTTGTGCTCAAGCGGTTGAGTTCGGCTTCCACCTCGGCCAGTTGGTCTTCGACTTGCTTCAGCGTGGCCAGATCGTGCTTCACATGCAGCCGTTCCGTCGCCGAGACATCCAGCTCGGCCCACCACGCCCGGTTGACCTGGCTGAAGACGTTACCCGTGGGCGGTGCGAGATGGTGGCGGTGCAACAGGCTCTGCAGCCGGTTCTTCACCAGCGTGCTGACCTTCACCAGCCGCCGCCGATGTGAGAACAACATCCGCAGCTCGCGGACGTGCACCGGCGGCACCCACACCTGCGGGATCAAGTTGGCTGCACACAGTTTAGCCAGTTTCATCACGTCCTGCTTGTCGGTCTTGACTTTGGTCTGGCCGATCCACGGCAGCTTGCCCGCGTTGGCCACTTCCACCCGCGCCACCAGTTCAACCACCCCGTCGTGAAAGTCCCAAGTGTTACCGGTAGCTTCCACCACTAATACATCCGTCTTCCACAACTGGCCTTTCGCCCACGCCGGCCAGTCGTCCAATTCGACCCGCCGTGGTGACAGCACCAACGCCTGGCGGGCGTTCACCCCGCCGATGACCAAGTAGTGCTTGTGCAGATCGACCCCCAGATAGCGCGTTTCAGTGATTGAAGGGGATGCGCGACTCATGCTACACTCCTGAACAAGAGTTGAGTGGGCATGGATTTTCGGGCGCCAAGTTCAACTACCGATACGGGCTCGTTCTCGCAGAACGTCCCAGAACCTGTCCTGAGCGAAGTCGAAGGATCAGACTATTCGACGAGGGAGCCAAATAACCACACGGGCTTTGGTGGCGTAGCGCTGGGCGCTTCGCCCCAGTCCCATAGGCCGCGTCGGCTCGCCCGCAATGCTCCAGTCCCCCGTTGCATTCCCCGTCCCTGATCAGACAGAGGATACCACCACCATGCCCACCCAACTCACTTCACTCTACCCGTCGCTCACATGAACGCCGTTCAGAAGAAGCAGCGTCATACTAATAACCACCGCGTGCAGTTAACCGCTTCGCGCACCCCGGCCCGCTCCAAGTCAACGACACTCGCGCTCGCGGCAACTAACGCGGAACGTTCGACGGCTATAAGTCACGCAATCACACGGCGCAAGGAGTTAGTGATGAGATTCGCCATCTACCCTCTAACACCTGAACTGTGGCCTGCGCTCGAAGACCTGTTTGGCGAGCAGGGGCCGGTCAGCCGTTGCTGGTGTATGTATTGGCGCATTGGCAATGACTATCGCAAGAGGCCGCGCGATGCGAACAAGGCAGCGTTTTGTGAATTGGTCAAGAGCGGCCCACCTCCGGGCTTGCTCGCCTTTGACGGTGATTTGGCCGTGGGCTGGTGCCAGCTTACACCGCGCGGTGTCTTGCCTTGGCTTGATCACACGTGGCGACTCAAGCGCGTCGATGATGTGCCAGTCTGGTCACTGTCTTGCTTTTATGTGCGCAAGGGCTATCGCAAACGGGGTGTTACGGCCTCGCTAATTGCCGCAGCGTTGGATGCAGCAAAGCGCGCTGGAGCCCCCGCACTCGAAGCCTATCCTCTTGATGTGAATTTGACGCCGAGCGCGTCGAGCACTGGTTATGTTTCAACCTTCAAGCGTGCAGGATTCAAGATTGTTGCCCGGCGCGTACCCCCTCGTCCGATTATGCGCTACGACTTCCAAAAATCGGACGATAGGCCTCCCTCCCCAGACTCCAACACCCAATCCAAATAGCTAGTCGTCCCTGAAAAACGGCATGTTAGGCGCAGCGCCAAGCGGGTTGGGCCTGGGCGAAGAAGCGTAGCAGCTTGGCGAGATTGAAGCCACAGCCGACGAGCAAGGCGTTGATCTTGTCGCCTTG
>JBQTJD010000212.1:0-4967 GCA_052387475.1 Anaerolineales bacterium
GGGCAGACCGGTCTGAAACTGGCGATGGATTTGTGGCGGGCCGGGGTGCTGGTGAGACATGGCGTTCAACTCATCGGCGCGCAGCCTAGGGCCATTGAGCTGGCTGAAGATCGGTTGAAGTTTCGCAATGCCATGCTCGGCGCGGGCTTGGCTGTGCCGCACAGCGGCGTGGCCCGCACGCTGGCGGAGGCCGAAGCGCTGGTCGCCGAGGTCGGCTTCCCGGCCCTCATTCGGCCATCGTTCACGCTCGGTGGTTCCGGTGCCGGCATCGTTCATTCGTCCGAAGAATTCCGCGCCAAAGTAGAACACGGTTTGCGCGAAAGTCCGGTACACGAAGTCCTCATCGAGCAGAGTGTTCTCGGCTGGAAAGAATTCGAGTTGGAAGTGATGCGCGACTGCGCTGATAACTTCGTCGTCGTGTGCTCGATTGAAAACCTCGACGCGATGGGCGTGCACACCGGCGATAGCATCACCATCGCGCCGGCGCAGACGCTGACCGATCGCGAGTATCAACAGTTGCGCAACATCGCCCGCACCGTGATGACGACGGTCGGCGTCGAAACCGGTGGCTCGAACGTGCAGTTTGCCGTCAACCCGTGCAATGGCGACGCGCTGGTGATTGAGATGAACCCGCGTGTCAGCCGCAGTTCGGCGCTGGCCTCCAAGGCCACCGGCTTCCCGATTGCCAAGATCGCTGCGCTGCTGGCGGTGGGTTACACACTCGATGAGATCAAGAACGACATCACCCTAAGCGAAGCGACCGCCACCCCGGCCTCGTTCGAGCCCAGCCTTGATTATTGTGTCGTGAAAATCCCGCGCTTCGCGTTTGAAAAATTCCCCGGCTCCGACACAACCCTCGGCCCGCAGATGAAGAGTGTGGGCGAGGTGATGGCGATTGGGCGCACCTTTCCCGAAGCGTTGAGTAAGGCGTTGCGGGGGCTTGAACTCAAGCGGACAAGGGGCAAGGGGCAGGGGGCGAGGGAGTTGAGTACGCCGACGGCTCTGAGAGTATTCGATGTGCTGGAGGCGCTACGCAGTGGGATGGCGGCAGACGAAGTCGTCGAACAGACCCATTACGATCCGTGGTTCGTGGCGCAGATGCAGGGCATGATTGCCGTCGAGCGCGAGCTGAGTGCCCAGACGCTTGAAACGTTGCCGTGCGAGTTGCTGCGCCGCGCAAAACGGATGGGCTTCTCGGATATGCAAATTGCGTCTGCGTTGCAGGGGAGCAACGGGGCAGATAGCAGGGGAGCTACGCTCACCCCCTCACCCCATCGCCCCTGCACCCCTGCGGGAATCAGAGAGCATCGCAAATCCCACAACATTACTCCCGTCTTCTATCGCGTGGACACCTGCGCAGCCGAGTTCGAAGCCTTCACCCCGTATCTGTACTCGACCTACGAATCGCACGACGAAGCCGAGCCGACCACTAATCGCAAAGTCGTGATTTTGGGAGGCGGCCCGAACCGCATTGGGCAGGGCATCGAGTTTGATTACTGCTGTGTGCATGCCTGCTTCGCGCTGAAAGAGCTGGGCTTCGAGACCATCCTGGTCAATTGCAACCCCGAAACGGTGAGCACCGATTACGATACCGCTGACCGGCTGTATTTCGAGCCGCTCACGTTGGAAGATGTGCTCAACATCATTGAGGCGGAAAAGCCGGAAGGCGTCATCGTGCAATTCGGCGGGCAGACGGCGATCAATCTGGCCAAGCCGCTGCACGAGGCGCTTGAAAGGATGAAGGCAGAAGGCGGAAGGCTGAATGACGCTGACTCCTCATCCTTCATCCCTCAGCCTTCCATTTGGGGTGCGTCTCCCGACTCGATTGACCTCGCCGAAGACCGGGTGCGCTTTGGACAATTGCTCCGCGACCTCGACATCCCGCACCCCGAGTGGGGCACGGCGCAATCCATCGATACGGCTCGACGCGTTGCGGCGCGCATCGGGTATCCGGTGCTCGTGCGCCCGTCGTACGTGCTCGGCGGGCGGGCGATGGAGATTGCGTACGAGGATGCTTCGCTGGCTACGTTTTTGGCAGCCGCGACCGAAGCCTCACCCGACGGCCCGGTGCTCATTGACCACTATCTCGAGGACGCCTATGAAGTGGATGTGGACGCGCTATGCGACGGCGAACGCGTTGTCATTGCGGGCGTGATGCAGCATATCGAAGAAGCGGGTGTGCACTCGGGTGATAGCGCATGCGTGCTGCCGCCGTGGAAGATCTCCAATTACCACTTACATATCATCGAAGACTACACGGAGAAACTTGGCCTGGCGCTCAAGGTGAAGGGGTTGATGAACGTGCAGTATGCGATCAAAGACGATGTTGTGTACGTGCTCGAAGTCAATCCCCGCGCCTCGCGCACGGTGCCGTTCGTGAGCAAGGCCACCGGCAAGCCGCTCGCCAAACTTGCCGCGCAGGTGATGGCGGGCAAATCGCTGGCTGAATTGGGTTTCACCGCCACGCCCGAAGTGGAGGGTTTCTTTGTGAAAGAAGTGGTGCTGCCCTTCAAGAAATTCCCCGGCGCGGATTATCGCCTTGGGCCGGAGATGCGCTCGACGGGCGAGGTGATGGGCCACGCGGCGCGTTTCGGGCACGCCTTCGCCAAAGCACAGATGGCGACGGGTACGCCGCTGCCCCTAGCCGGTAACGCCTTCCTCACCGTAAACGATTTCGATAAAGGCGCGGTGCTCAAATTGGCGCGCGACCTGCATCACCTGGGCTTTACGCTGTATGCCACCGCCGGCACCGCCGCCGCGATTGCAGCCGTTGGCCTACCGGTGACGCCGCTCAAACGCTTCAGCGAGGGCAGCCCGAATATTGTCGAGCTGATTGAGCGTGGTGAGATGCATCTCATCGTCAACACACCGTTGGGCGCGGGCACCGTGGCCGATATGCAACGGATGCGGGCGGCGGCGGTGCTGCACAACGTCACCCTGCTGACGACGCTCAGCGCGGCCAGCGCCGCCGTGAACGGTATTCAGGCGCTCAAAGCCAAAGAGTTGACCGTGTGCAGTTTGCAGGCGCACTATCGGACACGGCGCGCATGAGCTCTCGCTTCGGGGTGGCGGTTGCTATCGTGTTTCTCGTCGTGATTGGCGTGGCCGCTGCGGTCTTGATTTTCCGTCCCGCTGCGCCCCCGCCCGTAAGCGAAGCGACCCTCACACCGCTCCCGTCAGCGACGCCGTCGCCATCCCCCACACCGCTGGATGTATGCGACCCGCGCGCGACGCAGACGCCACTGCCCACTGATGCTCCACCGGTCTGCACTTACATCGTCATGCGTGAATATCCACACGACGCCGCCGCCTTCACACAGGGCCTGCAATTTGTGGACGGCGTTCTGTACGAGGGCACCGGGTTGGACGGAGCATCGTCGTTGCGGCGCGTGGCGTTGGAGACGGGTGAAGTGCTGCAGCAGATCGACCTCGACTTCGAGTATTTTGGCGAAGGGGTAACGGTGTTTGATGGGCGCGTTTATCAGTTGACGTGGGACACCAACGTGGGCTTTGTGTATGACGTGGCTACCTTCGAGCAACTGCAAACGTTCAGCTCTCCGACCGAGGGCTGGGGGCTGACGCATGACGGGCAGCGGCTGATCATGAGCGACGGCACAGCCACGTTGTACACGCTTGATACAGCGACTCTGGCACAAGCCCCGCTCGTCACCGTGGCCGACGCCACCGGGCCGATCGCGCTGCTGAATGAGTTGGAATACATCAATGGCTATGTGTACGCGAACGTGTGGCACACCGACCGCATTGCGAAGATTGAAACCGCATCGGGCCGGGTGGTAGCGTGGCTGGATTTGGCCGGCTTGCGTCCGGCGGGTACTTTGGCCTCACCCCAGGCTGTGCTCAATGGCATCGCCTACGATGCGGCGAAGAACCGGCTGTTCGTCACCGGCAAGTTGTGGCCCACGCTGTTTGAGATTGAGCTACGGTCAATCCATTGAAAGTTGAAGGCTATTCACAACTCTACTGCTCGCCGTCTGCGTCCGCCGCTTCGCTTGGAACGAGTAGAGACGCGCTGCGGCGCGTCTCTACAATGGCGAATGGCACAAATCAAATTGGAACACGCCATAGGCGGACGGCCCGCGAGGACGCGGGCCTGGAGCATCCATTTTATTATTGCAGAAGTTGCAGATTGAACGTTCATCCTTCAACCCGTAATCTTGTTGTTTCCATCCACCAGGCCATGGGGTTGAGCGCCAGGATGTCGGGGATGAGGGGTCGAGCGCGCCGCGACCAACTTGCGAGGCGATATAGCCAGCGGGTGCGCGAGTCGTTCCACGACAGGCCAAACGCCTCCCGCACATGGGCGGGCAACAATCCAATGCCGGGCCAACTCGCAAGTCGCACCAACGGCCCAAAGACCGGCGCGGAGTAAAGCACCCGCACAATGTCGCGCGCCGCGTCGCTCACCGTCAGCAAATCGCTGTGGAGCATGGCGTGCATGTACGCACGGAAATCGTCGTGCGTCGCCGGCATCAGCGCGGGTGAAAGGCCAAACCACTTCGCCAACGATTGACAATCGCGATAGTATGCGGCGCGCTCATCGTCGCTCAAGGGGCGCACGAATAAATCGTATACAAGCAGATTGGAATCGATGAGCGTGGCCAGCACCCAGAGTTTGAGAAATGGGTCATCGGCATCGTAGGGCGTGTCGGCCTCGAAGGGGCCGATGGCCTGCGCGAGTGTGCCCGCCACTTTGCGGTGGCAGCTGTGGAAACGACGTCCGGCCCGGCGTGCTGCGGGTTGCGCACCAAATGAGAGCTGCGTCATCACCGCCAGTGTGCGCGTCAACCGCCCAAACGGGTCGCCGCGATAGTTGCTGTGCTCAGCTACGCCTGCCGCCTCGAGGTGATGGGCGAGTTCGAGCAGCAGCGCACGCGCGGCTCTCAGGCACACCAGCCACTCACGGTGAAGGCGCCAGCAGGCGGAGCGGGGCGTGAAGCGCTGGGCAG
>JBQTJD010000213.1:0-7689 GCA_052387475.1 Anaerolineales bacterium
GGCATCCCCGACGGGTTGGGCCGCATCTTGCTCAACTTCGCCCAATACTTCAGCACCGGGCCGGAGCGCTTGTTCGCCTCAGTGCTGGGCGCATCGGTGCTGGGTATCGTGTTCGCCGCGCTGGTAGCGCTGGCCGAGAGTTTGATTTTGCCGAAAAGCCGCCGACTGGCAGAGTAAAGTCTGCACCGAATTACGCGAATTGGCGCGCATGTGCTTTCGTGCAATTCGATGCGAAAGAAGCTGGAGTAGTGTCTTTGTCATCCGTCATCGCCATTCAAAGCGTCGGTAAGGTTTTCAATCAGGGCCAAGAAAATCGTGTCGTCGCGCTGGAGAACATCAACCTCGAGGTTCAGCGCGGCGAGTTTGTGTCGCTGCTCGGCCCCTCGGGTTGCGGCAAGAGCACGCTGTTGCGTCTCATCGGCGACCTGACATCGCCGACGTCAGGTGCGGTGCTTGTCAACGGCAAACCCGCCACGCAAGCGCGTGCGGACCGCGACTACGGCATCGTCTTTCAGCAAGCCACGCTCTACGACTGGCGTTCGGTAAGCAAAAACGTGCAACTGCCGCTGGAGGTGATGAATTACCCGCGCGAGAAACGCGAGCCGCGCGCGCAGGAGATGTTGCAACTCGTACAGCTCGAAGGCTTCGACCGGCACTTCCCGTGGCAGCTTTCCGGCGGCATGCAGCAGCGCGTGGCGATTGCGCGCGCGCTGGCTTTCGCGCCTTCAATTTTGCTCATGGATGAACCGTTCGGCGCGCTGGATGAGATGACTCGCGAGCGTATGCAGAGCGAAGTGCTGCGGATTTGGAGTCAGACCAATACGACTGTGGTCTTCGTCACGCACAGCATCCCCGAAGCGGTCTATCTTTCGACGCGCGTCGTCGTCATGTCGCCGCGCCCCGGCCGCGTCAGCGGCATCATCGAGATTGATCTGCAACAGCCGCGCAACTTCGAGACGCGCGAAGACCCGCGTTTCTTCGAGAAAATCACCGAAGTCCGCGAATGCCTGCGACAAGAAGAACGCCGGAACCGCCATGAGTCAGTTGACTGATGTCGCCGCCGAGCAGAAAGTGCTGCCCGAACGTGGTGCAGAAGTTGCTGACCGCGTGCGCCGCGCCATGCCGGCCATCGCCGTCTTCGCGCTCGGGCTGGTCGTGTGGGAGTCCCTCGTCGCCGTCTTTCAGATTCAGACCTTTATCCTGCCGCGCCCCAGCCTCATCGCGCAGACCTTTGTGCAGGAGATGAGTGTGGTGATTCCAGCGGGGTTGTACACGATGCGGCAGGCGGTCGGCGGGTTCTTGATTGGGAGCGCGCTGGGGATTCTGATTGCGCTGGCCACCGCCCGCTGGACGACGGTGGCCGAGGGGTTGATGCCGTTTGCCATCGCCGTCAACGCCACGCCCATCGTCGCCCTCGCGCCGATTATGAATCAGTGGTTCGGCACGTACAATCCGGGCAGCAAGATGGCGATTGTGGCGGTGATGGTCTTCTTCCCGGTGATGATCAACGCGGTGCGCGGGCTGACGCTGGTGGACGCCGGGGCGCTGGAGTTGATGCGGTCGTACGCGGCCAGCGAGTTCACCATCCTGCGCCGGTTGCGGATTCCGAATGCGTTGCCGTATATCCTCAACGCGCTCAAGGTGTCAAGCACGCTCAGCGTCATCGGCGCGATTGTGAGCGAATACTTCGGCGGCACCCGCGACGCGTTGGGTTTCTACATCTCGCAACAAGCGGCGCTCACCCGCTTTGCCAATGCGTGGTCGGCCATCATCGTGGCGTGTTTCATGGGCATCGTCTTTTACGCTCTGCTGTTGCTGATTGAGCGACTGGTGATGCCGTGGCATGTGTCGTTGAGAAATACGGAGTAATTGAGGAGCCGATGTCATACCCGCGAAAGCGGGTATCCATGTCATCGGTCCTGGACTCCCGCATTCGCGGGAGTGACTGGCTATGAAGTGATGGCTGACTCATCATTGAAGGAGGTGATTTGAACAGCGCACATTGCGGAATACGTCCCTAATCACCATTCCCCAATAACCATCATCGGAGGAGATTTCACATGAAACGCAAGCTGTTGTTCGCTCTTACTGTCGCCGCCATTGTGCTGGCGGCCTGCGCGCCCGCTGCCGCCCCGCAACCCACCGAAGCGCCGCCCGCTGAACTGACCAAGGTCACCATTCAATTGCAGTGGGTGACGCAGAGCCAGTTTGCCGGTTACTACGCCGCGAAAGCGAAAGGCTTCTATGCCGAAGAAGGCCTGGACGTGACGATCAAAGAAGGCGCGGTGGATATCGTGCCGCAGCAAGTGCTGGCCTCTGGACAATCGGAATTCGCCGTGTCGTGGGTGCCCAAGGCGCTCGTCACCCGCGAGGAAGGCGCGAAGATCGTCAACATCGGGCAGGTCTTCCAGCGCAGCGGCACATTGCAAGTCTCGTGGGCCGACTCAGGCATCACCAAGCCCGAAGACTGGAAGGGCAAGAAGGTCGGTACGTGGAACTTTGGCAACGAGTTTGAACTGCTGACCGCCATCACCAACGCCGGGCTGAACAAAGACACCAACCTGACAATCGTGTCGCAGAACTTCGACATGAACGCCCTGCTCAATCGCGAGATTGACGCCGCCCAAGCGATGACGTACAACGAGTACGCGCAAGTGCTCGAAGCGAAGAACCCGGCGACGGGTGAACTGTACAAGCCCGAAGACCTAATCGTCATTGACTACAACAAAGTCGGCACGGCTATGTTGCAAGATGCGATTTGGGCGCGCGAGGATTGGCTGGGCGATGCCGCGAATCAGGACATCGCCGTGCGCTTCCTGCGCGCGACATTCAAGGGCTGGATCTTCTGCCGTGACAGCTTTGACGAGTGTGTGCAAATCGTGCTTGACGCCGGCCCGACGCTTGGCAAGGGCCACATGACGTGGCAGTTGAACGAGATCAACAAACTCGTCTGGCCGTCCCCCGCCGGCATCGGCGTGATGGACAAGGCGTTGTGGGATCAGACCGCGAGCGTCGCGGTTGCGACTGGCAACCTCAAGGCCACACCCGATGCAGGCGCGTACCGCACCGACCTGGCGCAAAAGGCAGTAGACGACCTGAAGGCCGCCGGTGTGGATGTGGCCGGCGCTGGCTACACGCCCAAGACCGTGCAGGTGACTGAAGGCGGGAAGTAGTCTTGTAGTCACATAGTCTAATGGTCGAGTAGTCGGGTCGTCGTGCCCGACTACTCGACTATGTGACTATCCGACCACGCGACTAAAGAATGAAACCTGTCCCCTTTGCCTATCACGCGCCGGACACGCTTGAGGCTGCGCTGGCGCTCAAGGCCGAGCACGGCGACGAGGCCAAGTTCCTTGCCGGTGGGCAGAGCCTCATCCCGGCCATGAACTTCCGCGCCACGCAACCGGCGCGGTTGGTGGATGTCAACCGACTCGGCGCGTTGGATTTCGTGAGATTGGAGAATGGAGAATTGAGGGTGGGCGCACTCACCCGTGTGCGCCGTCTGGAGCGTGACCCGCAGGTGAAGCAAGCGTCGCCGCTGTTGTACGAAACTACGCCACACATCGCCCACCCGCAAATCCGCAATCGCGGTACGGTCGGCGGCAGCCTCGCGCACCACGACCCGGCGGCCGAGTTGCCGGTGGTGGTGATGGCGCTGAATGGCCGCGTGAAGTTGCAATCGGCGACGGGTAAGCGCTGGGTGGGCGCGGATGAGTTTTTTGTTTCATTGTTTACGACCAACATCAATCCCGATGAGATGCTGACCGAAGTGGCGTTGCCGAAATTGCCCGCGCGAACTGGCACGGCGTTCCTCGAAGTGGCGCGACGGCATGGCGATTACGCGATGATGGGTGTGGCCGCCGTCGTGACGCTGGATGATTCCGGGAACTGCGCCGAGGCGCGGCTGGTGTATCTCAACGCCGGTGACCGACCGATGCTAGCGCATCGGGGAGCAGAAGCACTCACAGGTCGCCCGATTGACGCCGCTGCCGCAGCGGAGGCGGCCTCCATCGCGTCTGCACAAGAGATTGAACCGATGGGCAGTGTGCACGCCTCGCCAGAGTATCAGCGGCACCTGGCCTCTGTCCTCACCAAGCGCGTTCTGAAAATTGCCGCAGCGCGAGCGATAGCGTAAAAGTCGCTTCGCTTATCACGTTTCACGACATAGCAATGACCGACCTTCATCTAGTCCGAGTCACCGTCAACGGTCATACTTTTGAGAGACAAGTCGAGCCGCGCTTGTTGCTCAGCGATTTCATCCGGCACGAGTTGGGACTGAGCGGCACGCACGTGGGTTGTGAGCACGGCGTGTGCGGCGCGTGCACGATTCTGTTCGACGGCGAGCCGGTGCGCTCGTGCATCATGCTGGCCATCCAGGCCGACGGGCACGAGTTGACGACGGTGGAAGCGCTCGGTACGCCGGACAAACTGAATCCATTGCAAGAGGCGTTTTGGGAGAAGCACGGTTTGCAGTGCGGTTATTGCACGCCGGGTATTTTGATGACGCTGAGCGCGTTTCTGAAAGAGAACGGCGACCCCACCGAACACGAAGTACGCGAGGCGCTGTCGGGAAATTTGTGCCGGTGCACGGGCTATCAAAACATCGTGGATGCGGCGCTGCTCGCAGCGGAGAAGATGAAGTGAACGCACCGAGTAGCCTGGTGGCGCTGGTCGATTGCCTGCGCGGCGGCGAGTTGTCGCTACACGATTATCTCGCGCAACTCGAACGGCGCTTTGCTGAGCGCGAGCTGGAGGTGCTGGCCTTCGTACCGGAAGAGGGGCGCTTCGAGCGACTGCATCGGCAGGCGAAGGAACTGATGGCGCGCTTCCCCTATCCGGCCACGCGCCCGGCGCTCTTCGGCGTGCCAGTGGGCGTGAAGGATATTTTTCACGTCAGCGGATTTACCACCACTGCTGGGAGCAAACTTCCACCAGATGTGCTGCAAGGCCCGGAGGCGGCAAGCGTCGCGCGACTCAAAGATGCGGGCGCGCTCATCCTCGGTAAAACGGTGACGACCGAGTTCGCCTACTTCGGCCCCGGCCCGACGCGCAACCCGGTAAGCCCCGCCGGGGCGACACACACACCCGGCGGTTCGAGCAGCGGCTCGGCGGCGGCGGTCGGTGCGGGTCTCGCACCACTGACGGTCGGCACGCAAACCATCGGCTCCATCGTGCGGCCTGCTTCGTTCTGCGGTGTCGCCGGCTTCAAGCCTACGTACGAACGCGCCTCGCGTGCGGGTGTCATCCCGCTTTCACCATCGTTCGACCACATCGGCTCGTTCGCGACGGATGTGGCGGGGGTGCAGCTCGCGGCCTCAGTGCTGATTGCAGATTTTAGATTTGAGATTGCAGCTTTAGGACGACCGGTTTTAGGCGTGCCGGAAGGGCCATACCTGAGCCACGCGAGCGATGAGATGCTGGCACATTTCCGCGAGACGTGCCGCAAGCTGGCCGATGCCGGATACAGTGTGAAGCCGGTGGCGGCGCTGCCGGACTTCGAATCGGTGCGCGAACGACACAATCTCATCGTCGCCGCCGAAGCGGCGCGCGTGCACATGCACTGGTACGGCGAGTATCGGTCGCTTTATCATCCGAAGACTACTGAGTTGATTGAACATGGGCTGACCATCACGAACGAACAGTTGCGCGAAGCATTGCCGGGCCGTGGCGCAATACGCGCCGAGCTGACGGCACTGATGGACGCGCACGGCATTGACCTGTGGCTCTCGCCCGCGGCGCCCGGCCCCGCACCCGCTGGACTGGACAGCACCGGCAACCCGGTGATGAACCTGCCGTGGACGCACGCCGGCTTGCCCGCACTCAATATTCCAAGCGGCACACTCGGCGGTCTGCCCGTCGGCCTGCAACTCGCCGGGCGGTGGAATGCCGATGAAGAGTTATTACAGTGGGCTACCGAGATAGAAAGGCTAATCTAACAGCGAAGACGCGAAGACCGCCAAGAAAGCTTTGAGAATTCTTCGCGGTTCATTTTTCCGCATGGTTATTCAGAGCGAAATTCGGAAAGGCACCTATTACGACTCGGTCGTGCTGATGCAGCTACAGCGTGCGCTGCTGCAACTGCCCGGCGTGCAGGATGCCGGTGTGGTGATGGCGACACCAGCCAACCGTGAACTGCTTGAGCAGAGCGGCTTGCTGACCGACTCCACCCACAGCGCGGCGAACGATGACTTACTCATCGTCGTGAAGGCCGAGAGTGAGGGCGCTGCGAAGGACGCGCTGACTCAAGTAGATGCGTTATTGGCTCGCAAGCGAGCCAATAACGTGAGCGAGTTCCGCCCGCGCAGCCTCGAAGCAGCGGCCAAACTGTTGCCCGAGGCGAACTGGGTGTTGATTTCGGTACCGGGTCGCTACGCCGCTGCTGTCGCCCGCGAGGCGTTGAGCCTCGGCAAGCATGTGTTTCTGTACAGCGATAACGTCCCGCTCGAAGATGAAATTGCGTTGAAACAAACGGCGCGCGAGAAGGGCCTGCTCGTCATGGGGCCGGATTGCGGCACGGCCATCATCAACGGCGTCAGCCTCGGCTTTGCCAACCATGTGCGGCGCGGCAATATCGGCCTGGTCGGCGCGAGCGGCACCGGATTGCAGACGGCCACCAGCCGCATTCATCAGCTCGGCGCGGGCGTCTCGCACGCCATCGGCACCGGCGGGCGCGACCTCAAGGCCGAGGTCGGGGCCATCACCGCGCATCAGGCCCTTGACCTGTTGGCGCGCGACCCCGAAACAAAAGTCATCATCCTCATCAGCAAGCCGCCGTCTCCCGAGGTCGCCACACGGCTGCTCGCGCAAGCGCAATCGTGCGGCAAACCCGTGGTTGTGGATTTCATCGGCTACCCGTCGCCCGCGCGCAAGCTCGGCAACCTGCACTTCGCAACGAGTTTGAGCGAAGCGGCGGAACTCGCGGCTCAGTTGGCAGTGAACAGTGAACGGTCAACAGTCGCTGTTCACCCCTCACCGTTCACTGGATACCTGCGCGGGCTATTTTCGGGCGGCACGCTGGCCTACGAAGCGATGCTCGTGCTGCAAGCCACGCTGCATCCGCTCTACTCCAATTCTCCAATCACCAATTCTCAATTGCTCGATGACCCATTGCATAGCCTTGCCCACACCATCGTGGATATGGGTGGCGATGAGTTCACGGTAGGCCGCCTGCATCCGATGATGGACAACGACCTGCGCGTGCGCCGAATCAAACAGGAGGCCGCCGACCGCGAGGTGGCTGTCATCCTTTTGGATGTTGTGCTCGGCGAAAGCGCGCACCCCGACCCGACTGGCGAACTTGCGCCGGCCATTGAAAAGTCGCGCCGCGACGGATTGGAGTTCGTGGCGATGGTGGTGGGCACGGATGCCGATCCGCAAAACATGAGCGCCCAAATCGAGCGGCTGCGGGCTGCCGGTTGCACTGTCTTCACCAATCCCAGCGAGGCGCTCGCATACGTCACTGCACGTTTCGCCATCGTGCCGAAGTCCGAGCACCTGCCCATTGCGCTCGAAAATTTCACCGACCCGCTGGCCGCCATCAACGTCGGCGTCGAGTCGTTCTACGAAAGTCTGAAGGGGCAGGGTGTTCAGTGCGTGCACGTCGAATGGAAGCCGCCGGCAGCGGGCAATGAACGGCTGGCGAGCATACTGGCGAAGATGAAGAAGAAATAGAGAATTGGGGGTGGGGGG
>JBQTJD010000214.1:0-2422 GCA_052387475.1 Anaerolineales bacterium
TCAGAGCCGCTATGCCGAGCTGAACTTCCGCGTGCTCTCGTGGCGCGCGCCCGAAGCGCGGCGCTTGCAATATCTCGAATACCTGCTCACCGATTACGACGCGGTGAAGGAAGTAAAGCTCTTCAACCTCGGCGAGCCGCTGCTCGGCCGCTATGCCGATCTGTTCTGGAAGTTTCTGCGCGAAGATCAGGCCATCGCCCGCAAACGCAGCCTGGCCTCGCTCGGCTGGGGGTTGTTAGCCACGCTCTCGTATTACGGCGCGTATGCGTGGATCGTGTGGCGCGCGGTGGAGGGCGGCATCACCCTCGGCGACATGACCATGTACCTCGGCATCTCGCGCTCCAGTCAGGGGATGTTCGAGGCCATCTTCTATGGATTGAGCGACCTGTACGAGAACGGTCTGTTTATGAGCAACCTGTTCGCGTTTCTCGAGTTGGAGTCGCAGATGACCATTGCGGCCAACCCGCTGCCCGCGCCGCGTGCCATCCATCATGGCGTCGAGTTTCGCAACGTCTCGTTTAAGTATGAGGGGCACGATGAGTACGCGCTGCGCGACGTCAATCTCACCATTCGCCCCGGCGAGAAGATTGCGCTGGTCGGACGCAACGGCGCGGGCAAGACCACGCTGATCAAGTTGCTCACGCGCTTGTATGACCCGACCGAGGGCCAGATTCTATTGGATGGTGTGGACCTGCGTGATTACGATCTGCGCGAGTTACGCCAGCGCATCGGCGTGATCTTTCAAGACTTCGTGCGCTATCACCTGGCGGCGTCGGAGAACGTCGGCTTTGGGCAGATCGAGGCGCTGGAAGATCGGACGCGCATCGTGGGCGCGGCGCAGAAGAGCGGGGCCGACACGGTCATCGCCGCACTGCCCGAAGGCTACGAGACGATGCTGGGGCGCTGGTGGAGCAAAGGGCGCGATCTCTCCGGCGGCGAGTGGCAGAAGATCGCGCTGGCCCGCGCCTTTATGCGCGATTGCGAAGTGATTGTGCTCGATGAGCCGACGGCGGCGCTCGACGCCGAAAACGAAATGCGCGTGTTTCAGCAGTTCCGCGAACTGATCGAAGATCGCATGGCGGTGCTCATCAGCCACCGGTTTTCCACCGTGCGCATGGCGGATCAGATTTACGTGATTGAAGAGGGGCGCATCACCGAGAGTGGCCCACACGCCGATTTGCTGGCGCTGGGCGGCACGTATGCGCGCTTGTTCACATTGCAGGCGGAGTCGTACAGGTAGGTGGAGACGACCCGCTGGGTCGTCTGTCGTCAATGCCCGCTGAGACGCCCCACCGGGGCGTCTCTACTCGGTGTGACCGTAGCGCAGCTTGGCCGCACACTTGGCGGCTTTGTCGGCGATGGTGCGGGCCGGAACCTCGCGCGCCAAACGCTCCACAATCGGCAGTGCGGTGGGGTCGTTGAGTTTGCTCAAGGCCTCCAACGTGTAGGCGCACGTCGTCCAGACCGGTTGGGCCGAGGCCTCTTCCTGGTGCAGGCTGAGTTGTGGCGCCGCCCACTCGCGCGCCGGCAACGTCAGCAACCCCTCAATCACCTTCATGAGTGGGCGCACCGCGCGGGCGTCGCCCATCTGCCCCAACGCCCGTGTCGCCTTCCAGCGCGGGATCGGCTGCCCATCGGAGAGCAAGGTTCGGATGAGGGGGTCAACGGCGCGCCCGTCGCCCAGCATCCCCAGCAACTCCACCGCTTCGGCCCGAATGTTCATGTCACGGTTTTGCAAAGCACCGATCAAAGGCTCCACGGCGCGCGCATCGTTGCGCCGGCCCAGGGCTAGGGCGGCGGTGTCACGCACGCGATGCTCCTCCGTGCCGAGCGCCGATACCAGCGCCTCGGTGGCGCGCTCATCCTCGATGTGGCCGAGAAGACCGGCGGCCAGGCAGCGGGCTTCGATCTCACGCTCATGTGGGTCCGATCCCAGATTGAGCAGGCCGGTCGAGCGTTTGATCGGCGGGGCCGGCTGCGTGCGATTGAGCACTGCGATGAGGGCGTCGAGCGGTTCCACGCCGAGCTTGCGCAACTCGGCTTCACCCTGCGCCTCGCGAATCAGGCTGTCGGGATGATAAAGATTGTTGATCAGAGATTGAATGTCAGTCATGCGACACAGTATCCACCAGTTTAGCCCCCGTCACCTGGATTAAGTCAGATACTTGCAGACGCACGTTGGCGCCGCGCTCACCGGCGCTGATGTGGATAAACGGCAAACTTTCAGCCGCACGCTCGAGACAAATCTCAAAGCCTCGGTTCAACAGGGCCAACGCTGAGATGCCGCCGACCTTCAATTTTGTCAACGCTTCGGCTTCGGTTTGGGTGGCCATGTGCAACTTCTTTTCTCCCAGCGAAGCGGCGAGCGCTTTGAGATCGAGTTCTTGGCCCGCCGGGGCCATGACCAATAAGAGCTTTTTGC
>JBQTJD010000215.1:0-2386 GCA_052387475.1 Anaerolineales bacterium
CCGGCGTTCGCAAAAACGATCGTCCAGCTAAATGACGCGTCATTTTTCAACCGGAACTGGCGCGGTGTCAGGATGGTCTGCGTCTGTCCGATGGTTACGCCCAGCGTCGAGACAATTTGCGTTTCAAACGTGCGGTCAATGCGCGCCGGGATCAAGTTGGCCCAATCGGCCTGCGGCACCGGGGTGCCGTCAATCCGTGTGAAGGCGCCATTCTGGTAGGCCGTGAGGGCGGCGGCGCGGTCGGGGAAGGCGTCTTTCTGGATGATGTCACACTCGTAAGCCATATACTCGAACATGCCTACATTCACTACCGGGGTCAGCCCGTGAAAGTGTTTGGGCGCGGTGACGTTGACGTGATCGCCGAGCGCCTCCTTGAACTTGGTCAGATAGCGCGGGACCTTGCCGATGTTACAGCCCTTGAAGTGGACGGAGTGGGTGATTGGGTCGCCGGTGGTGTAGCCGATGACGGTATCGGGGATATTGACCGATCGGGCGGCGTTTGCCAGGGTTTGCTCCAACGTCTCGTACTTGGTGGAGCCGTCCTGGCCTGGGAACATGGGGAGGAAGATTTTGCCTTCGCTGTTAGCGTGCGCGCCGAGCAGGACGTCGCCGATGGGCTTGGTGATGGCGTTCGTCACATCGAGGTGGGTGATGAACTGGCGCAGCGTCGTGATACGGCGATGATGGATCAAAGTCGTGTTGGCCCGGCGCTGAAACATCCCCCGCACCCGACCAATATAGGCGTCCGCGGCTGGCGCAAATGCGAAGTCCAACGGTCAAGCCTCCGGCGAATTGACACACGACCTGCAAAGAGATGACGCCTGCCTGCTGCACCGGTGCTGCCCCTGTATTCACGATACCTTTGAAATAAGCGTAGCAAAAGCTTAATGGGAAAAATGCGTTTGTCAACACCGATATGCTGGCGGCGCAGGGCCTGTGCAAAGTCCAAGGGGTTGACTCACTTTGGCTCAGCGCGCCGTCCTCGGCGCGTCAAGCGGGGATGTGGCCGCCGAGGACGGCGGCCAGAGCACTGTAAACTCGACTTTGCACGCGCCCTGGCTGGCGGCGGGCCGAACAGCGCCACGGTGATGAGTAGGGCAATTTGATGCCACACACGATTTGAGTTTGCGGTTTGGGTTGTTGCCTCGAGGGCAACTGAGGTTTAGAGTTTGGGTTTGACGTCGCGGTGAACGATATGGGTGACGGTGGCGGGCAGAGATTGCAACCCGCGCTTCAGGAAGGTGGGGTACAGCTCAAGTTGTTCCAGCGCGTCCACCGGAAACCATTGGAAGATGACGGGCAGGCCTTGCTCATAACCGTAGAACGGCGTGCCGGTTCGCGGCTTCATCACGTCCGCCGGAAACGACATCAGCCAGTAAAAGGCCAACTCGTGGAACGGCGTGCTCTCGTACTCGAAGAAATTCTCGACCACCCACACCAGCCGTTCGACCACTACTGTTTGCTTGAGTTCTTCCAACATCTCGCGCCGCAACGTCTCCGCAGAAGTTTCCAAAAGCTCACCACGCCCGCCCGGCAACGCCCAGAAATTATCCCGCTCGGCGCGATGCAGCAGCACATGTCCGTCGTGCAGCGCCACGCCGACAACGCGGTAATTGAATCGAACGCCATTGGTGACGAAGGAAATCATTGGGTGATTGGGCGAATGGGAGATTGGGTGACTATTTGTCGGTCACCCAGTTCACTTTTGGCACATTCTTGAGCCGCTTCTTCATCACCGCGATCGCTTCGGCGTTGTTGTCCACGAGAATAAACTTACGCCCGAGGACGTGTGCGGCTTCACCGGTCGTGCCGCTGCCAGCGAAGAAATCGAGCACGGTGTCGCCGGGATGGGATGAGGCGGTGATGATGCGCTTGAGCAGGTTGATCGGTTTCTGCGTAGGGTAACCCGTCTTCTCTTTGCCAGTCGGACTGACAATCGTCATCCACCAGCAGTCAGTAGGGGTCTTGCCGCGTGCAGCCTTCTCCGGCCCGACGAGGCCGGGGGCCATGTACGGGATGCGGTCAACGGCTTCGTAATTGAATACGTAATTGCCTAGGTCTTTGGCGTACCACAAAATGTTGTCATGTTTGGCCGGCCACTTCCGGCGCGTGCGCGCGCCGTAGTCGTAGGCCCAGATGATTTCGTTGAGAAATGAGTCACGTCCGAATATCTCATCCAAAAGAATCTTGCAGTAGTGGACTTCGCGGTAGTCAATGTGAAAGTACAACGAGCCATCGGGCGTGAGGAGGCGGTGGGCTTCTTCGAGACGCGGGCGAAGGAAAGAAAGGAAATTGGGGAAATCATCGGGAAACTCTTGCTGGCCGACGCGCACAGTGCGATAGCGTTGCCCTTTGAAACCGGTGCGGTCGCCGTCCGCATCGCGGA
>JBQTJD010000216.1:0-2145 GCA_052387475.1 Anaerolineales bacterium
TCATAGTAATGAGGCGACTGGCCGCGCTCTTCTACGAAATATTGGGCCTGATCCAGATAGCGCCGCTGGCCGGTGGCGTGATACAGCCGGATGAGTGCCAGCTCAATCTCCGGGTGGCCGCAGTAGCCGCGCAGTTGACCGGGGGCGCGGCCAAAGGTGGCCGCAATCAGGTCAGCGTATCGGCACAGCGGATTAAGGAGTTTCGGGTCGCCGGTGGCCTGTCGGTGGGCAATGGCAGCCGCAATGAGATGACCGGCGCAAGACAGCTCGTGCCAGTCGCGCAGGTTCTTCCAGCGCATGTCCGGCTGCGCGTGGATGAAGTGTGTGTTCAAATAGCCGTCGGGCTGTTGTGCGGCGAGGATGCGCTCCACCACACGTTCAAGTTGCGCTGCGAGCGCCGGGTCGGGCTGAGTCGCCAGCGCCGCGCTGGCCGCTTCCACCCATTTCGCCACATCCGAGTCGCCGAAGATTTCCACAATCGGCGCGGGAACGGCGCGCTCGAAATTCAAGTAAAAGGCGGCGATGCGCCCCGTGTCCGTCAACATCCGATGCATGTGCGGCAGGCTTGCTTCGCGATTGAGACGCTGGCGCGGCGCCCAAAACTCATCCTCTAGTGTGACGGCGGTGACGGGCACCGGCGTCAACCGGCGACGGGCAGCGTGAGGGAGCATAGCTCTTCTTTCATTTGAGTTAGAACGAAATCCTTTTTATTTACGGCCTGTCATTCCCGCGAAAGCGGGAATCCAGCGGCGTGGCTTGGACACCCGCTTCCGCGGGTGTGACGAATGGCCGTAAATTAATCTGTATAGGAGTTACGCAGTTGCACGGATATCGCCCGCACCCCGCGCAACGATTGTTGAGCGGGGTGTGGGCGAGCCGTCATCGCTCAACTGCGTAAGTCCTACTGTAATTGCTTTAGACAGGCAGACTCAATCGCCGCAACACTTCTTCCGCTGCGCGTTCACCCGATTCCACCGCGCCATCGAGGTAACCGATGCCGACATGTGCGGTCTCCGTGCCGGCCCAGTGCAGACGGCCCACCGTCTCGCGCAAATGGTAGCCGTGTTGCGAAATGACGCGCGGTGCAAAGATCCCCGAGTAACAGCCCCGGCTCCACTCATCGGCGACCCAATCTTGTTCCACAAAATCAATCGGCGTCGCGGCGGCTGGGCCAAAGAAGCGCGCCATCTCATCCAGCACCACGGCGCGGCGCGCTTCCGCTGAACGCGCGCTCCACTCGCGCGCGGCCTGACCAGCGAAGAACGCCACCAGCGCGCCAAATCCGTTGCTCGCGGGCGAGTCATCAAAGGTGAAGCACAGCGAGCTGGCGGTGCTGTACATCTCACCCGCGTAACCAGCCGCGCGCCAAAAGGGCTGCGCGTACACGGCCACACATTTGATGACGGAACCCATTGGCATTTGATCGAGCAGCGATTGGCGCTCCTTGGGCAGCGCCGGTTGAAAATCAATTTGCCCGGCGAGAAGGGGCGGCGCGGCGATAATGGCGTAGCGCGCCGTGTGTGCGCGATCATGATCGTGATCGTTCGCTTGCACCGTGACGGACTCGGCGTCGTACGCGATGGCCTGCACCGGCGCGTTCAAGATCACCCGCCCGCCGCGTTCCACCAATCGTTCGGCCAGCCGCAACGAGAGCGTCTGTGTTCCCTCCATCAACCGAGCCTGCTGTGCGCCGCCATCGATTTCATACAACGTGCTCAGCCCGCCGCCGGAGTGCAGATAAAACAGGAAGTGCAAAAACGAAAGTTCATCCGGCTCCACGGTGAATAGGCCGCGCACGCTCAGGTCAATCATCGTTCGGGCGTGGCGCGAGCGGATGTGGCGGCGCGTCCACTCGCCGACCGAGATGGCATCCCACTCGGCAGCGCGCGAAGACTGCAACGGGTCAGCCAGCGGCACCTGCCGGCACAGGCGCTCAATGCGGGCGAGGTTGAATTGCAACTCAAGCAGATTCCACAACGAGAGTGATGGGACGCTGCCACGATAGTGTGAAATCCGTCCGTCCAACTCGACGACCTTCTTGCCCCGATTGTATTGCGGGAACGTATGCAGCCCCAATTCGCGGATGAGGCGCATGATGTTCAATTGCTTTGGCCCCACCCATTGCGCGCCGAGGTCAATCGCCTC
>JBQTJD010000217.1:0-5043 GCA_052387475.1 Anaerolineales bacterium
CCTTTATCAATCCCCTCGGAGGCGGCCTCGATGCGGCCGCCGTGCATCTGCACGATGCGCTGCGCGATGGACAGGCCGAGGCCCGCGCCGCCCATTGCCCGTGAGCGAGCCTTATCCACACGATAAAACCGATCAAAGACCCTTGGAAGCTCATCCGGCGGGATGCCGACGCCGGTATCCGAAACGGTGCGGCGCGCCCAGCGATTGACGCGCGCCAGGCCCAGTGTCACCCGCCCACCCTCCGGCGTGTACTTCAGCGCATTGGTCACGAGGTTGAGGATCACCTGCTTCAAGCGGTCCAGGTCGCCGATGACGCGCGCCACATCCATCTCGCCCACGGTGAGGTGAACGTTTCCGGCCAGCACCTGCGTCTCGCGGCAGATCTCCAACAGCAGCCCGTCCAAATCAATCGGTTTCTTTTCCAACGGCAGGCTGCCCGAGTCGGCTTGGGCCAGCACCAGCAAATCGCCGACCAGCCGCGTCATGCGCTCGGTCTCGGAGCGGATGTCGCGCAGAGACTCCGGGTCGGGCGTGCCCATGCGCTGCAACAAATCCACATTGCCGCGAATGGCAGTGAGCGGCGTGCGCAATTCGTGCGACACATCGGCCAGGAAGCGTCGTTGCGCGGCGAACAGTTTCTCCAAGCGTTCCAATGTTTCGTTGAACGCCGCGCTCATACGGCCCAATTCATCGTTGGGGTTCTTGATGGGGATGCGGCGCGAGAGGTCGTCAGCGCGTGAGATCTGCAGCGCGGTCTGCGTGATGGTGTTGATGGGTTTGAGCGCGCGGCTCGCCGTCAGCCAGCCGATCATCGCGGCCAGCGCCACCGCCGCGACGCCGCCGCCGAACAGCACCAGCAAAAGCGTGCTTTGCACCAAATCCACAAACCGGAGTTGCGCCCAACTGCAAATAGCCCAGCGGCTCGCCGTTCGTCGTCTTGAGCACGGCGGTGTAAACCCGCCAGTGCCAGCGTTCCGCTGTGACGCTGCGTGTGCTGAACTGTTGCAGCGTGATAGCTTCAGCGTCGAGCGGTTGGTCGTAGCCGCGCTGAGTGAGGAAATCCGATTGAACAATCAAGTCGCCATCCAGCCCCCACACTTGCCCGACGATGTTGGCGGTGCTCAAATTTTCGTCGAGCGGCAAATCCAACCAGTGCACACGTTTGGCCGGCGAGATGACACTGCCGGAGTTTTCAATACTACGCGCCGCCAACTCCAGGTTGCTATCGACCTGCCGGATGAGAAGATACGACAGAATGCCGAAAAGGGCCAAACCGAACAAGACCAGCACGGCGGTCAGGGCGACGGAATACCAGAGGGTTAATCGCAGACGGAGGGACACGGAGGGCAATCGGCGCGTCTCCGGGAGCACAGACGAGGCTTCCACGGAGACTAATGTCTCACACGCAATTGAGGCCGAGATGAAGCCGGCGTAAGCTATGGATGAGAAGGGCGCTTTGACAGCGCGGTCTAATCTTCACGCAGCACATAGCCCACACCCCGAACGGTGTGCAACAGGCGCGGCTCACTGTTGGACTCGGTCTTCTGCCGCAGGTAGCGAACGTAGACCTCGATGATGTTGCTCTCGCCGCCGAAATCGTAACCCCAGACGCGATCGTAAATCAGTTCGCGGGTGAGCACCTGCCGGGGGTGGCGCATGAACAATTCAAGCAGTTCATATTCTTTAGCCGTCAGCTCAATCGCGCGGTCGCCGCGAAAGGCCTGACGTGTGCCGGTATCCAAGGTGAGATCGGCAAAGCGCATCACCTCGGGCTGCGCGGGTGCGGCGCGGCGCAGCAAGGCCCGCATGCGAGCCAGCAACTCATCGAACGAGAACGGCTTGATGAGATAGTCATCGGCGCCGGCATCCAGCCCCTGCACGCGATCGCTGACCGAATCCTTGGCGGTGAGCATGAGCACCGGAACAGGCCCGGCGGCTCGCAGACGGCGGCACACTTCCAGGCCGTCCATCCCTGGCAACATCCAATCCAGGATGACGAGGTCGGGCGCGTTTTCGCGCGCCAGTGTCAGGCCGGCGGGGCCATCGGCCGCCGTCTCAACTCGATAGCCTTCAAACGTCAGGCCGCGCTGTAAAAATTGGCGGATCCGTTCTTCATCTTCAATGACGAGGACGCGAGTGGAAGTGTTGGTCATGCGCGAAATGATACACCAAATAAAAAGACCTGACAGGCCGCGCTGGCCTGTCAGGTCAGAGAACTTGTCTCTATCCTTCACCAGGTGACAGTCACTGGGCGATGGAGCGCATGCATATCGAGGCCTTGGTTGCCCAGTGACTGTCACCTAAGAGAGAAACGGTTAGACCAACTCGACGGTCGCGCCGACTTCGGTCAATTTTTTCCTGGCGTCTTCGGCCGCATCCTTGCTCACGCCTTCCAGCACCTTGCTGTTGGCGGCCTCGGCCATGTCTTTGGCTTCCTTCAAACCGAGGTTGGTGAGCTGGCGAATGATCTTGATGACGTCGATCTTCTTGTCGCCCACGCCTTTGAGCACGACGGTGAATTCCGTCTTTTCCTCTACGGGGGCGGCGGCCGCGGCGATCGGCGCGGCGCTGACCGCCGCCATAGCCATGGGGGCCGCCGCGGAAACGCCCCACTTCTCTTCCAGCAATTTGGTGAGTTGAGAGGCTTCCAGCACGGTCAGCCCGCTCAGTTGCTCAACCAGTGAATTCATATCAGCCATTGCAAACATCTCCTTGATTTCAGATTGTAGATTTCAGATTTTCGATTTAGATCGTAGCTCGCAGAGTACTCTGCAATCTGCGATCTGAAATCTGCCGTCAGGCAGTTGCGGGTACTTCCGCCGGCGCGTTCGCGCCCTCGTCCTTTTCGGAATACGCCTTGACGACGTTGACGACTTGTCGTACGCCGCTCGCCACCACGCCCGCCAGCCGCGAGGCCGGGGTCGAGATGAGGCCGAGCAGTTGCGCGCGCAACACGGGCAGGCCCGGCAGTTCCGCCAGCGCCTCCACCTCTTTCGCGCTCAGGACGTTTTTGCCCAGCAGCGCGCCTTTCACTTTCACGAACTCCGAGTCCTTTGCGGCTCCCGTCAGCGCTTTAGCCACTGCGGGCGGATCGGAGAATGCGAAAGCGACGGCTGTGGTCTGCGTCAACAATTCGATGGGCACGACGTAACCGCCGTCTGTCAACGCACGCAGCGCCAGCCTGTTCTTCAACACATGCAGCTCACCTTGCGCGTCACGTATCTTGTGGCGCAACGGGTCCATGCCCTTCATGTTCAGGCCCCGGTATTCCACCAGGATCATGCCCTGGCTTTTCTGAATCAGGTCGGCATATTCCTGTAACAACTCGACTTTGCGTTTTCTTGTGAGTGCCAAGTTTGGTTCACCTCCTTCCGTGGCAAGTTTTGGAATTAACGAAAAAGGTCTTTGCTCCGCCAACACGAAGCAAAGACCTCCAGAATTACTCAAGGTGACCCTGTGGGATCACCGACTCGGTCTGTCTTTACCTCGGCAGGACTTAGGCATTCGCATTAGCGAATGCTGCCGGCTGTCTCTGGCAAAGGGCCTGCCCGGTGGGCAGGCGAACAAGCGGACGGGATTTTACTCGATTATGCGGCTTCCGACGAGGACGCAGCCACCGGGTCTACTTTCACGCCGGGGCCCATCGTCGCGGCCAGTACGATCTTCCGCAGATAAATGCCTTTGGCCGAGGCCGGTTTCGCTTTCACCACCGCCGCCATCAACGCTGAGAAGTTCTCGTACAACTGCTCCGCACTGAAGCCGACTTTGCCGATGGGCACATGCAGGTTGCCAGTCTTGTCCACGCGGAATTCCACCCGGCCCGCCTTTGACTCGCGAATGACGCGCGGCAGATCGGCGGCGGGCACGACCGTGCCGGTTTTCGGGTTCGGCATCAGCCCGCGCGGGCCGAGCACACGGCCCAACCGGCCGACCTTGCCCATCACGTCGGGCGTGGCCACGGCCACTTCGAACTCCGCCCAGCCTTCTTGAATCTTCTTGGTCAACTCATCGTCGGCCACGAAATCCGCGCCGGCCTCTTTGGCGATGCGAGCGCCCTCGCCTTCCGCGAACACCAGCACGCGAATGGTCTTGCCGAGGCCGTGCGGCAGCACGACCACATCACGCACGTTTTGGTCGGCATACTTCGGATCCACTCCGAGGCGAATATGCACCTCGAGCGTGCCGTTGAATTTGCTGTACGATGTGGATTTCGCGAGCGTGACTGCTTCTTTAGGAGCATAAAACTTGTCGGCCTCGATTTTAGCGACTTGCTCGCGGTATTTCTTTCCGTGTTTGCGCATGTTGTGTCTCCTTGTGGTTCCTGCGGGCGACCAGCGGTCAGCCCTCCCACGAATACTTGGAGATTAGAGGAGTGGAAGATTCTCCACTTCTCTAATTCTCTTTTAGCTCTCAGCCTTCCACCACGATGCCCATGTTGCGGGCCGTGCCTTCAACCTGCTTCATTGCCCCTTCAATATCAATCGCATTCAGGTCTTTCATCTTAAGTTCAGCGATTTCTTTGACCTGCGAACGCGTCACTTTGCCGACCTTGTTGCGGTTGGGTTGGCCGGAGCCTTTTTCCACTTTGGCCGCGCGGCGCAGCAAAAAGGCGGTGGGCGGGGTCTTGAGGATAAAGGTGAACGAGCCGTCGGTGAAGACGGTGATCTCTGCCGGAATCTGTTCGCCGACCCGTTGAGCGGTGCGGGCGTTGTATTCCTTGCAGAAAGCCATGATGTTGATGCCGTAGCCGGCGAGCGCCGGGCCTACAGGCGGAGCCGGGTTGGCTTTCCCAGCTTCCAGTGTCAGTTTGACGACACCTTTGAGTTTCTTTGCCATGCTATTTCTCCTTGTGGTGTTAGCGGGCGCTTGTTCTGACACCCTCCCACACAAATGTGAAACGTGATGCGTGAAACGTGATTACGCTTCACGTTTTACGTTTCACGAAACTAAACTTTCTCGACCTGTAAAAAATCCAACTCCACCGGCGTCTCGCGCCCGAAGAACGACACCATCACGCGCACCTTGGTGCGATCCATATCGATC
>JBQTJD010000218.1:0-2400 GCA_052387475.1 Anaerolineales bacterium
TCCAAAGATACGCGCACTGTGGCTAAGTTTGCTTCCCTTCATCGGAAGTGGTGGCGTACGAGTGCCGCACTCTAGCGGACAGATTGAAGCGCTGCAGGCCGACCTGATGCATTTCACATTTCAAGCCGGCTTTTACACCGACATCCCGAGCATTTATCAACCGTGGGATATGCAGCACCGGCATTGGCCGGAATACTTTGCCCCGTACGAACGAGTAACACGTGACGTGATCTACGAGGCTTTTTGCCGTCAGGCGCGTCTGGTGGCAGTAGCCTCGTCGTGGACGCGGCGCGATGTGGTGCGGCAACTCGACCTACCCGAAGAGCGAGTTCAGGTTATACCCGTTGCCGCACCTTTGAAGATCGCTCAGCCTCAACCGGCGAAACCATTGCCCAAGGGTCTTCCGGACACGTTCGTGTTTTACCCGGCCCAGACCTGGCCGCATAAAAATCACCTCGCGGTGCTGGAGGCTCTGGCACTCTTGCGAAGACGGGATGGCCTGAAGTTACCGTTAGTCTGTGCCGGACGTGAGTACGCCCCGTTCTTTTCTCGCCTATTGCGGCAGGTGAGGGAACTTCACCTTGAAACGCAAGTTCATTTTGTGGGTTATCACTGGCCCTTGGGGGAATTCTTCGCGCGAGCGCGCTGTCTGGTGTTCCCGTCTCGATTTGAAGGCTTTGGGATGCCCGTCTTGGAAGCGTTTGCGGCTGGTGTGCCTCTCGCCTGTTCGAATGCTACCTGTCTACCCGATCTGGCCGGTGAGGCGGCCATCATTTTTAACCCAGATGACCCCGGTGAAATTGCGGCGGCGCTTAAAACGTTGTGGGGGGACGAGGCCGTACGCGCGACGCTCACTGAACGTGGTCGTCTACGTGCACAGGATTTTTCGTGGGAACATACCACCCGCCTCTATCGCGCACACTATCGGCGACTCACGCATGGCAAACTCACGCTTGATGATCGTTCACTGCTGACCAAACGCCCTGTGGTTTAAGCCTATGAAGCCCCCTCCCTCATCCACCTCTCTCGAGCCGGGGCAGGCGCGGACAACTTTGCACAGCCAAGCGTCACCACTTTTGTCTAATGTTGACCGATGGCCGCGCCTCTCCATCATCACGCCCTCATTCAATCAAGCCCAATTTCTCGAGGCCACGCTGCGCTCGGTGCTGGATCAGCGTTACTCCGCTCTTGAGTACATCGTCATTGACGGCGGCTCGACCGATGGCAGCGTCGCGATCATTCAACGCTACGCTGACCGGCTGGCGTACTGGGTGAGTGAAAAAGATCACGGCCAGTCGGACGCCATCAACAAAGGTCTGGCCCGCGCCACCGGCGAGATTGTAGCCTGGCTCAACTCCGATGACACCTACCTGCCCGGCGCGCTCGCCGCACAAGTCGGTTACTTGTGCGCCCATACCGATGTGGAGGTGGTGTATGGCGATTGCGTGTACACCGACGCTGACGGCAAGCCGCTGCAAACCGCCTACGGGCGTCCGTTCTCGCTGACCGAATTGCTGCGGTTCACCATCCCTTATCAACCCACACTCTTCATGCGCCGCTCGGCGATAATGCGCGCCGGTGATCTCGATCCCGGCTATCACTATTCGATGGACTCCGAGTATTGGCTCCGGCTGCATGCCACCGGCGCACGCTTTGCCTACCACCCGCAACGCGTCGCGACGTATCGCCTGCATGTGTCGTCGAAGACCGTCTCCGGCATTCAACGCATGCAAGCCGATTGGGAACGGTTGATTGAACGGTATGCCCCACCGGCGGAGAAGGTGGCGCTACGGGCCGATGCGCGCTTGCAAACCGCCATGCGTTTGGCGGAGCAGCGGCAGTGGCGTGAGTCGTGGCGGTCCGCAGTTTCAGCCGGGGCCGTGCGTCCGCGACTGTTGGCCTATGCCGCCATTGTACTTGAGCGCGTCACGGGCCTGCCGCTTTATCGCACGCCGTTACACTGGTGGATGCGACGCAAGCAGCGAGGCTGATGGTGCGCATTGGCCTCGACATCTCAGCCTCACAATTCAATGCGGCGGGCACGGCCCGCTACAGCATGGAATTGGTGCGCGCTCTGCGCGAGGGGAATTTCGCCGGATGCGAGTTCATCGAACTGCGGGCCGGAAATCAGCGCGTGCCCAATCCGGGTCTGGCGCGCAAGCTGTTCGTGGTGTGGTGGGAGTGGGTGTATTGCCCGCTGATTTTGCCGCGCCGCGCGCGACAACTTAAACTCGATGTGCTGCACTGCACCGCACCGATGCCGGTTCCGGCCCGACCGCGCATGACGGCCTGCGTCGTCGCCACGCTGCACGATATCATACCGTTTTCACATCCCGAATGGTTTCCACCAGTGATGCGCTGGCGTCTGCAGCGCTGGATTGCGAGCGTGGTGCGCGCCCA
>JBQTJD010000219.1:0-12149 GCA_052387475.1 Anaerolineales bacterium
TCGGGAACACCTCTTCCGGGAAAAGACGACTGAGTAATGATCCGTCACAAAACAGCATCGGTCGAAGGCAGGCCGCACGATTGGCCTATCGGCGCGCAGCAGAATTGATGCGAAGGGCACAGTACTCTGGAGTGAGATTGACTCCGCATGGTTATGGTATAAACACGAGCCGGTTGTTGTCGTAAGGCTTCCGGTCCACCAAACCCAATCGGACTTTAGTGGGATGGCTGACTGCGTTCAGAATCAGCATAATAAACACGATTTCCGCCGGGTGACTTTGGTGGAAGTGACCGGTGCCGACCCAGCCATTCACCGCACGCTTACTGCTTGATTACCCTCCAAGGACTTGACTATGTACGTGCTCTACGCTGAGAACCCTGCCGAACTAGCTGTGAAAGCCCGGCTGTTCAACCAACATATGGAGCCGTTGCTTGAGCGGCTCAAAACCTTCGCGGCCAACGGCACACTTCCAGCCGACATTCGCGAGTTTCGCGACTATTTGCAGGTTTGCCGATGGCCTTTTCGCCAATTGGAGTACTCGTTTGCACTGGAAGCGTTACTCAATCATCTGAAGCCCGGCGACCGGTATCTCGATGCCGGCTGCGGTGTCACACCGTTGGCGCATGTGGTAGCGGGCGGCGGCGTTCAGGCTGAGGCCTGCGATGGCGACCGGCGCGAGATCGAAGCGCTGCGAGACCTGAAGCCCGAGAAGATTTATGGCTCGTTTGTGAGCTTCTCGACCCAAGACCTTACCCAACTGGATTTTCCCAACGAGAGCTTCGACGCCATCTCGTGCATTTCCGTGCTCGAACATATCCCGGCCCCATATGACCAGCAGTCGCTACGCGAACTATGGCGGGTGCTAAAACCGGGTGGGCTGATTGTGCTGACTGTGGATTTCATCCCGGGTGACGCCGCCGGCTATCACCAGTATTGGCGCCGGTTTCAGAGTTTGTTGCGAGGGGGGCGGCTGGTGGAGGTCGGTCAAGCGCTACGGCGACGGATCGCGGCGCGCGAAGTCGTAAACCGGGGTGGGGCGCGTCAGGCGCGCACGGCGAACCAGTCTTTCCAGGTGACGCACTTGGAACAAGACTTGCTGCCTGTGCTTCAGGGTGATCCCGTCCCAAGTGGCCTCGGCTTTTCGACAGAGCTTCGTGCTTTTACACAGGAACACGCGCGCCGGCTGTGGAGCTTGCAACCTGATCTCCGTCACATCAGTGATTACCGGCCAATCCTGCCGGCGGCTTTGGGCCTTCGCAAAGTGACCGCGGCGGTTGCCGCCTAAACTCGGACCGCTGACTCACGGATTGCCTCCCCGCATGCGCATTGGTTTTGATGTACGCTACCTTTCACACGGCCTCGTAGGCGGCGTCCATATTTACGTGAAGCACATCGTTGGCGCACTGATCGAGGCAACGGCCGCCTCAGATCAACTCATTCTCTATGCCGATACGAAGAGGCCGTTTGAGATTGCGAATTTGCCGCCGCATGTCACCGTTCGGTATCGGCCTTATCACAATCTGCTTTCGAGCCTGTATAACGATTGGTTTTTGCAGCAGGCAGCGGCTCGCGATGAAGTGGAGGTGATGCATTACCCGGCTAATTATGGATTCGGCCCAAAGACTGCGCGGGTGGCCATGACCCTGCATGATGAAATAAACCTGTTGCCCCTGGCCGAAATTTTCCGAGGCCGCGGGAGCAACTGGACAGCGCGCAAGGTCGCGATGAGTATTTACCTGCATCTGTGCTCCGTCGCAGCCGCCCGACGGGCGAGTACGATTGTCACGATCTCCGAATACTCGCGCGGTCGAATCGCAGAAGTGGGCCGACTGGATAAACAGAAAATTGCTCTGATCCATTATGGTTGCCCAGTGGACATTCATCGCATCGAAGATGTGGCTGTACTGGCCGAGGTCCGCTCTCGGCTGGAACTGACGCGCCCTTTTATTCTGGCCGACGCCTTCAAAAACCCGGCTGTGATCCTGCGCGCCTGGCGTTTGTTGCCGCCACCGTTACGTGAGGGGCGCGAAATTATCTTCTTCTCGCGCTCACCCGACGTGCTGTCCGTAGTGCATGCGGCCGTCCAAGCCGGCTATGCCCGCCTCTTTGTGCGCCCCCCGCGCACGGTCGATTTGAGCGCCCTCTTCACGCTGGCCGAAGCCTTTGTCTTCCCATCGTGGATTGAAGGCTTCGGTCTGCCTTTGCTCGAAGCCATGACGTGCGGCGCGCCCATCATTGGTTCAGATCGCGGTTCGATCCCTGAAGTGGTGGGTGACGCCGGCCTGATCATGGATGCGGAAGATGAGCAGCAACTGGCAGAATATCTAGTGCGCCTGTTTGAATGCCAGGAAGAGCGGGAGAGGTTGCGGTCTCTCGGATTTGCTCGCGTCTCAGGCTTTACCTGGCAGCGCGCTGCCCGCCAGACACTCGAACTGTATCAGCGCCTGTTGTTGAATTGAGTCGGAGTTTGAAATCTACGGTGACTTATCGGCCGACCCATGCAGGCCGGCGGTGGTTCTCACCCAATGATTGCAAGGAACATATGATGCACATTTTTATTACCGGTGGCGCTGGCTTTGTCGGCTGCAACCTGGCCGCCCATCACCTGGAACGCGGTCATGGCGTGACGATCTACGACAATCTTTCTCGGCCGCGCACCCAACGCAATTTGGAGTGGCTCCAGTCTCTGGTTGGGGCAAGCGGTGATGCTGCGCGCTTGACTTTCGTTGCCGGCGACATCCGGGATTTCAAACAGCTACAACGGGCCATGGCACAGGCTGAACCCGATCTGGTCGTTCATCTGGCGGCTCAGGTGGCCGTGACCACCTCGGTGAAGGAACCGCGCGAAGATTTCGAGGTCAACGCCCTGGGCACGTTCAATGTTTTAGAGGCCGTCCGGCAGTTATCCAAAACGCCGGTGGTCTTCTTTGCTTCTACTAACAAAGTCTATGGCGGCATGGAGCATGTGCCTACCCTCCTGAATGGCACCCGTTACCGCTATCAAGATCTGCCAGACGGCATTGATGAAGAGGCGCCGTTGGATTTTCACTCGCCCTACGGTTGTTCAAAAGGCGCCGCCGATCAATACGTCCGTGACTATGCTCGTATCTACGGTCTGCGAACAGTGGTGTTCCGTCAATCCTGCATCTATGGTGAGCGACAATTCGGCGTGGAAGATCAGGGCTGGGTGGCGCACTTCATCATCGCGACGGCGTTTGGCCGCCCGATTACGATCTACGGCGATGGGAAACAGGTGCGCGATCTGCTCCATGTACAGGATTTGATTGCGCTCTACGACGCGGCCTGGACGCAAATTGATAAAGCGGCCGGTCAGGTGTTCAACGTGGGTGGCGGCGCCGATAACACACTGGCAATCTGGTCAGAGTTTGGCCCATTGCTGGCAGAACTATCCGGGCGCGACATTCACGTCGTGCATGCCGATTGGCGGCCCGGCGACCAGCCGGTGTTTGTCAGCAACAACGCCAAGGCCAAACGCGTGCTGGGCTGGGAGCCGCAGATTCATGTTCGCGATGGGTTGACGCGATTGTGGCGCTGGGTCACTTCCAATCCAACCCTGTTTGAATAAAGACCAGTCGTCGAGCAATGAGATAACGCAATGACCTCGCCGACTGTAGCCGTGATCGTCCTGAACTGGAATGGGCTGACCGACACACTGGCTTGTGTGGCGTCTCTGCTGCGTTGCGATTACTCTTCAGCCACTATTGTCGTCGTGGACAATGGTTCCACCGATGACTCGGTCACAGGTATCCGAGCAGCCTTCTCACAGGTGACGGTGTTGGAGACCGGGTGCAACCTGGGCTACGTCGGCGGCAACAATTTTGGTTTAGAGCATGCGCGCCAGTTGCGGGCCGATTACGCGCTGTTGCTCAACAACGATACCGAAGTTGCGCCCGACTTCATCACCCGTCTGGTGGAGGTAGTGCAGGCGGATCCGCAAATCGGCATCGCCGGACCTTTCATCTATTATCACGTCAAGCCCACCACATTCTGGTCGGTCGGCGGGCAGATCGATTGGCGGCGCGGCCACACCAGCATGCTGGGCGAAGGCCAGCCGGACGCCGGCCAGTTTGGCGATCAACCCTTCCCCGTCGAATTCGTCACCGGTTGTGCCCTGCTCATCCGCTCGGAGGTGATGAACCGTATCGGCCTGTTGGAAGAGCGGTTCTTTGCCTATTACGAAGACACCGAGTGGTGTGTGCGCGCTCGCCGGGCCGGTTACCGGGTGCTCTCTGTGCCGGCCGCCAAAGTGTTGCATAAGATCACGCCCGAGGCGCGCTTCGCCTCCAACTCATTGGCTTATTACCTGACGCGCAACCGGCTGTTATTCCTGAAACTGTCGCACGCGAGCAGCCTGGCTTGGGCTTACACCCTGCTCATGGATATTGGCCGCACGCTCTTGAGTTACAGCCTGCGACCGAAATGGCGGCACAAGCAGCTTGCGCGGCGGGCGATGCTGCGCGGTCTGCTTGACTTTTGGCGCGGCCAATTCGGCCCCATGCCAGCGGAGCTTCGAACGTGAATCTGCTGTTCCTCTCCCGCTGGTTTCCGTATCCGCCCGATAATGGCTCGCGTATACGCGTCTTCAACCTGCTCAAAGCGTTGAGCACGCGCTACACCGTGGACCTGATCTCGTTTGCGGAAGGGCCAGTGGCCCCCGAGCACTTGGAAGCGCTTCGCTTCATTTGCCGGCGGGTCGAAGTGGCGCCGTATCGCGGCTTCCAACCGAACGGCTGGCGCGCCTTAGCCGGTTTCTTTTCTACAGCGCCGCGTTCCATCGTGGATACCTACAGCCCAGAGATGCGCCGCCGCGTTGAGTGCGCCTCCCAGGCTCAGGCTTACGATATCGTGCTCGCCTCACAACTTGACGTTGCGCCGTACGTCGGTTTTGCGCGGGGAGCCGTGCGGATTCTGGAAGAGATAGAGTTAACTTTGCTCCATGAAGCGTTCACGACCGAGCGCCATCCACTTAAGCAGGCCCGGTATGGATTGATGTGGTGGAAGTTGACTCGCTATCTGAAACAGTTACTCCGGTCGTTCGATGGGTATACAGTTGTCTCACAAGCTGAGCATGATCTGGTACAACGCCTCGCCCCCTCCGGTCTTCACGGAATCATCGTGCCAAATGGCGTGGACGTCGCCAGCCATAGCGATGATTTTGGCAAGCCGGAGCCTGATACGCTGATCTACTCTGGAGCTTTGACTTATCATGCCAACTTTGATGCCGTTCGATATTTTCTGCGTGAAATCTTCCCGCGTATTCAAGCGGTGCGCCCGCAAGTGCGATTAGTGATTACGGGCCGGCATGACGGCGTCCCCCTCGAACGTTTACCGATGCACGCCGGCGTGACCCTGACCGGGTATGTGCCCGACATTCGACCGTATGTGGCCAGCGCGTGGTGCACGGTCGTGCCTTTACGCCAGGGCGGTGGAACACGGCTCAAGATTATCGAGTCGCTGGCGTTGGGCACACCGGTGGTGTCCACTTCAAAGGGGGCGGAAGGGCTGAATTTGGAACATGACCGCCATTTGCTACTGGCGGATGGCCCCGATGAGTTTGCGGCTGGAGTGGTGCGCGTTCTAGCCGACAACGACCTGCGTGCCCGGCTGAGTGCAGAGGGCCGGCGCGTAGTGGCGCGACAGTATGATTGGGAACAGATAGGCCGCGCGTTTACCAACTTCGTCGAACAGGCCATTGCCCAGCGGGTTGTCCAACACGCGGAGGGAGGCTGATATGACATTCGTGATGGCAGTCGAGGGGCGACTCAAACGCTGGTGGCAGCGTGCCTGGGTCGCGCTGGAAGACTTTTTTCAGCGCCACATCAGCCAATTCATCGCGGCAGCCGTGCTGCTCCTGGCCATGGCGGTGGGTGCGTTGGCGCCTCGGGCGACGACGGGTATTGTGCTGCTGGCGGTGCTGGGTGTGCTGGTCGTGACGCCGCTAGCTTACCTGTGCGTGCAGTTCATCGTTCGGAAGCGCGAATGGGCGCCAGTGCTGGTGCTGGCCGTTTGCCTGTTCATCCCTCTAAGCATCCCGGTGCGGGGCAGCCGGTACGTGCTCAGCCTCATATTGACCCTGCTGTTTTTCGGGCTGTGGCTGCTGCGAATGCTGACTGTGGAACGACGTTTGGCTCTGATGCCCTCATTGGCCAACGCGCCCCTGCTAGGGTTCATCGCCGTGGTTCTCATCTCACTGGTGTGGAGCAACCTCTTCCGCGACGTGACAGTGGGTGTTTGGAGTTCCTTTCCACTCGTGCAGATCTCAAGCGCGCTGGTCATGATCATGCTACCCGCGCTCTATCTCATGGTGGGCAATTACTTCCGCGAAATGAAGTGGCTCAAGATCATGACCGCTGTCATGATCGCCGGGGCCGTTGTTGGCTTATTCGCTGAGTTTGTGTCCACCCTAATCCCCGTGCAGGTGCGGGGTACTTTCTCCATGTGGGCCGTCACGCTACCCGTCGCTTTGTTTCTCTTCAATCGAAACATCGCCTGGTACTGGCGGGTTGGCCTGTTGGGTGTAGCCCTGGGGTGGTGCTACTGGAGTTTTGGCCTGCGCATTACCTGGGTAGCCAGCTGGTTGCCGACACTCGTAGCCCTGACGGTGCTGGTACTCATGCGATCCCGAGCCATGCTGGTAGCACTGGTCGTGGCGAGCGTAATCTGGGCCGTGGTCAACTTCGATTTCATCTCTACCACGCTCTCGGCGGAAGATGCAGAGAGCGGACAGACACGCGTGGCTGCCTGGGCCCAGAATTGGATTATCACCCGCGAGCACTGGCTGTTCGGGACGGGGCCGGCGGGTTACGCCGTCTATTACATGTCCTATTTCCCCAACCAGGCGATGGCGACACACAGCAACTACCTGGACATCCTGTCACAACTAGGCGTTACCGGAGCACTCTGTTACGTGGGCATCTTTGCCGCCGTTAGTTGGTTGGGCCTCCGCCTGGCGCAACGACTGCGCGGGCGGGGTGATTTTGCAGAAGCGCTGGCCAACGCCGCGCTGGCCGGAACCATCGGCTGTCTCGTCATCAACGCCTTTGGCGATTGGCTCATTCCGTTTGCCTATACCCAGGGTATTTCCGGTTTTGACTACGCTGCCTACAACTGGTTATTCATGGGCGTTATCCCGGTGCTCGACCGGTTGACGCGCCCACCCGCCAGCGACGCCTCGCATGCTTGACCTGTCCGTCATCATCGTCAACTGGAATACACGTGAACTGCTGATTGAGTGCCTGACCGCACTGGCCCGGAATATCGGGACGCTCAGCGCGGAGGTGATTGTGGTGGACAATGCTTCCACCGACGGCAGCCGCGAGTTTGTGCTCCAGCGCTTTCCGGCCATACGCTGGCTCACCAATCAAGAGAATGTCGGCTTTGCGCGCGCCAACAACCAGGGAGCCGCACTGGCGCAAGGCCGCTACCTGTTGTTGCTAAACACCGACGCTTTCCTCCAGGTGGATGCGCTGACGGCCATGCTGCGTTTAGCTCAGTCCCGGCCTAGGGCCGGCCTGGTTGGCGCGCACCTGCTCAACGCCGACAAAACGTTTCAAGCCGGGCACTCCCCATTTCCGACCCTCTGGCAGGAGTTCCTCATCTTGTCCGGTATGGGTCGCTTGATCTTTGGGCGTCACTTTCCCAGCCGTGGGCCGCAGAACGACCGCGAGCCACGTTCGGTAGACTACGTCGAAGGGGCTTGTATGCTTATTCGCCGCGAGGCGTATGCGCAAGCCGGCGGGCTGGATGAAGGCTACTTCATGTATGCTGAGGAAGTCGACTTGTGTTATACGCTCCGCCAATACAAGTGGGAGGTATGGTATGCGCCCGAGGCTTACGTCATCCACCTGGGCGGCGCCAGCAGCCGCATTCGCCGTCCGGAACGCGAAGGCGATTTATACACCAGCCGCGTGCGATTCTTCCGCAAGCATTACGGCGCCCCGCAAGCGTCTGCGCTCAAAGCGCTGATTTATACGTTCACGGCGATAAAGATCGCGTGGCACACCCTGTTGCGGCTTGCGAGCGGTGGACGATTCGGCCGGCCGGTCGTCTCGCTGCGAAGTTTAGCTGCCAAACTGCGGGCGCAGTGAGCGGCGCAGTGAGCGGCGCTGTGGGCGAGCGCCATTGACCATTCTCCTATTCCCACCCCATTAGTGACCGCGTTTAATGGGTGCCGGAATGAAAGTACTGCTGCTCACTCAGGTGTTGCCATATCCGCCAGATAGTGGCCCCAAAATCAAGACCTGGAACACCCTGAAATATCTGGCGCGCGACCACGAAATCACACTGGTCTCTTTCGTGCGCGGCGATCAAGCGGCGGAAGTGGAAGCGCTGCGTCGCTATTGCCAGGCGATTCATACCGTGCCGCTGACCCGCAGCCCGATCGCGGACGGGTGGGCGATGGTGAGCAGTTTGATCACCGGCCAGCCGTGGATGATGGTGCGTGACGACCAGCGGGCGATGCGGGAGTTGATTGACCAATTGTGCGCGACCACCCGCTTTGACGTGGTGCATGCGGATCAACTGAACATGGCGCAATACGCCGCGCGCGTGCCCGACGCCCGGCGCGTGCTCGATGCGCACAACGCCCTGTGGTTGTTGTATCAGCGCCTGGCCGCCACGATGCCAGCCGGCCCGCGCAGATGGCTGCTGGAACGTGATTGGCGACTTCTCAAGGACTATGAAGGCCGGCAGTTGCGTGAGTGTGACTTCGTGCTCGCGGTCAGCGACGAAGATCGGTCGGCCCTACTTGAAGCCGCTGGTGAGACGCGAGGCGTGACCGTGATCCCGATTGCCGTAGATTTGGAGGAACTTCCATTCGTGCCGCGAAGGGCGGAGGCCGATCACTTGTTCCATATCGGCACCATGTATTGGCCGCCGAATATCGATGGCATGCTGTGGTTTATTCGCGAAGTCCTTCCGATGATAAAGGCACAGCACCCCGACGTGGCGCTCGATATTGTCGGGGCGCGCCCCGCGCAAGAATTGTCCAGCTTGAATGGACAAGACGGCATCAATGTCACTGGCTATGTCCAAGACCCGCAGCCTTATCTGGAACAAGCCGGGGTTTTTATTGTGCCGCTGCGCGCCGGGGGTGGGATGCGGGTCAAAATTTTGGAAGCGCTGGCCCGCGGCTTGCCGCTGGTCACGACCAGCCTCGGGTGTGAGGGCATCGCGGTCGAGCATGGCCGGCATGCCCTCATCGCCGATACACCAGCGGCCTTTGCCCAAGCCGTGGTGCGGTTGTTAACAGATCGGGTTTTCGCCGCTGACCTGGCCCGCCGGGGTCGCCAGTTGATTGAAGATGTGTACGATTATCAGGTCGCTTGCCGGCCGCTGGATGAGTTGTATCCGTCGGGAGTGCGCGTGTGACAGCTAAACCCAGACGCTATTCATCGGAACATCTCATCGCCTGTGGTCTGGCTCTGGTGTTAGTCGTCGCCTATGCCTATGTGTTCCCACGCTGGGCTGACCCCAATCAGGATTCGCGCCTCAAAATGGTCGTGGCCGTCGTGGACGATGGCACGCTTCAGATTGACAAATATCTGGGGACTACGGTCGATTACGCCAAGGTCAACGGCCACTACTACAGCGACAAAGCGCCCGGCGTCGCGTTTCTGGGGATTCCGGTCTACGCCGTTCTGAGACAACTGCCACTTATCGATGCGCTGACCACTCGGTTGGAGAACAGCGCCGCTTTTCAGACTACGCTGCGCACGGAAGGTTCCGGCGTCAACTCACAAAAAGTGCGCTTCGCTTTGGCGCAAGTGGCGATTGCCCTGGTGGTGGGTGTCGTGCCCAGCACCCTCCTCGGCGCCTTGATGTTCCTGTGGCTGGCCCGCATCTCAGTGAGTGTGAGTCTACGCGCCGGCATTGCGCTTGGCTACGGACTGCTCACACCGGCCTATGCCTATGCCAATACCCTGTATGGCCATCAACTCAGCGCAGCCCTGTTGTTTGGCGCGTTCTATCTGATTTCCACCGCTCGCCGGCCACTGGCCGTGCCCACGCTGCTGGGGATTGGCGTGCTGTTGAGTTACGCGGTTGTGACGGAATATCCAGTCGCGATTGTCACCGGCTGTTTATATCTTTATGCGGCTTATCGTTTCTACCGTCTGGGGACATGGCAAAGTCTGTTGTGGGTGACGGCTTCTGCCGCGGTCATCGCTGCCGGGTGGATGGCTTACAACACCTATGTGTTCGGCGGCCCGTTGAACCTGGGCTACAGTTACTCGGAATTGTGGGTGACCCAACATCAAACCGGCTTTATGAGCCTCACAGTGCCGCATCCGGCTGCCGTGTGGGGCATCACCTTCGGGGTCTTTCGCGGCCTCTTCCCGTTGGCGCCTTGGTTGTTGCTGGCTTTCCCCGGTTTGTGGCTGTGGTGGCGGTCTGGTTTGCACCGGGCGGAGTTCTGGGTGGTGGCGCTGGTTTCGGCGGGCATTTTCTTTTTCAATGCCTCCTCCAGTATGTGGTGGGGAGGCTTTGCCATCGGGCCGCGCTATCTGTTGCCGATGTTGCCGTTTTTCACGCTGGCCACTGCCTTTGCCTTGCGCGAGTGGCGCACCCGCCCGGGTTTCATCGTTTTAGTCGTCTTGCTTTTCGCCTGGTCGTGGGTGGCCACTTGGGGGCTGACGTTAGCCGAGCAAGCCTTTCCGTCGGATGCAATTCGCAACCCCTTGATTGAATATGCCTGGCCCAACTGGCAAACTGGGAACGTGGCCCGAAATGTGGGGACGCTGCTTGGCTTGCGAGGCGTGTGGAGTTTGACGCCGCTCTTGGGCTTGCTGGCGATGATCGTGATGGTGGTTATGGGGTGGCAGCGCCGGGCCGCACAGGTCGCCGAGTCCTCGCCGCCCAGCGCCCTCCCTTCCGCGTCCGATCTGGCGCGTTAGTAAACGAACGATTGGACGTACGCCAATGAACGACATGGTGATGACCGATGTACCTACCGGCCGCGTGGCGCAGCCCGTGACCAAAGATCGGTCAGTCGAAATTGCGCCAGCCGAATGGCGTTTTGTTGCCGGGGTAACGGTCGGCCTCCTCATCATCACCACACTTCCTTATCTGTTTGCCACCTTTACTGCGCCGGCGGATAAACAGTTTATGGGCATCATGGTCAATGTGCCCGACCACGCGCAATACTTTTCGTGGTTTCATCAGTATCGAACACAAGACCTGGCGTCCAACACCCTCACCCCCGAGCCAAACAGGTCAATCTTTTTCAACCTGCTATGGTGGATGCTGGCCAAACTCGGCGCCTGGCTTGGATTGGGTTATGCGGCCATGTTTCAGGCCTTGCGGGTGGTCGTCACAGTTGCCTTCCCCGTGCTGCTCTACCGCATGTGCGCGTGGTTTCTGCCCGACCGGCTGATGCGGCAAACGGCCTTCCTGCTCGCGCTCCTGTCCTCGGGCTTTGGCTGGGTGCTCATTGTGCTCAAATACCTGCTGCAGCTGGACTTCCCGCTGGAAGCACAGTTGCTCATCTATATCGTCGAGCCGAATTCTTTTTTTGGCTTGTTGTCCACCCCTCACCTCATCGGGGGAGCGCTCTACATGTGGACGTTTGATCTGATCTTGCGTGGTGAGGCGAAGGGGCAATACCGGTTCGCTGTGGCCGCCGGCCTGTGGACGTTGTTCCTCGGTTGGCAGCATGCCTACGATCTATTGCTCGTCTACGGCATCCTGGGATTGTACGGCCTGCTGAAATTGGCCCGCGCCCGGCGCTGGCCGCTGTTCTTAATTGGCTCTGGCCTGATTGTGGGAGCCTTATCGGTGTGGCCGGGGCTGTACTCGTTTTTGCTGACCAGTTTGGACCCGATCTGGCGGGATGTGCTAGCTCAATTCGATAACGCCGGCGTGTTCACGCCCGCGCCATGGCTGCTGCCGATCTTGCTGGGGCCGGCCTTTTTGTTGGCGACGTTCACTCTGATCAAGGACGGCGTCTTCAAGTTCGCTGGTCTGGCAGACCCGGCGCTATTTCTCAAAGCCTGGTTTATCGGGCATTGCTTGCTCATCTACCTGCCCACGGATTACCAGATCAAGATGCTCAACGGCTGGCAAGTGCCGATCGCAATTCTGGCGACGCAGGGCTTGTTCCGCTATGGGCTGCCCTGGGTCGGGCAATTCTC